>JBGTFJ010000099.1:0-3031 GCA_041747355.1 Burkholderiales bacterium | reverse complement strand
CGACGTTGGCAGCGCCGCCGAGACGCTCTTCGGTGCTGCAAATCTTGACCACCGGCACCGGCGCTTCCGGCGAAATCCGGCTGACCTCGCCGAACCAGTAACGATCGAGCATGACGTCGCCGACGACGAGAACGCGGGCGGGTTCTGAAGATGGACGATGAAGACCGAATGACGAACCGGAATGATCCGTCAGTTCCTTGTTCCCCCCCTCACGTGCATGTTTCATCCCATGCCGCCCCTACGCCGCGAGATTGCGCTCTTCGGTGCGGCGCGGCGGGTAAGTTTCCCAGCCGCGGCAGGCCGGGCAATGCCAATAGAACTGGCGCGACTTGAAGCCGCAATCATCGCAGCGATACATGGCCAGATTGCGCGTGTGCTGATGGACCAGCGTCTTGATCAGCTCGAGATCCTGGCGCCGCTCGGGTGGCGTCTCCAGCAGCTGCGCTTCGAGCAGCTTGTCGAGCCCGAGCAGGGTCGGATTGCGCCGCAGCTCGTCGCGCACCAGTTTGTAGGCGGGCTCGGCGCCGAAACGAGCAAGCGTGGTTTCGAATACCACATTCAGCAAATCGAGCGATGCGTAGCTCGCCAGATAACCGCGCAGCAGGTTCAGGCCTTCGTCGACCGCCCCGATCTCGCGATACGCATTCAACAGCTTTTCGGCGACCAGCTGCAGATGCGCTGGACTTTGCGACTCGATTTTTTTCCATGCGTCGATGGCTTCCGCCCATTGCCCTTGCGCCGCTTTCACGTCACCCAGCAGAACACTCGCGCGCACTGAATTGCGATGCGCCGCCAATGCCTCCTGCAGGTGCTCGGACGCCGCATCGAGCCGCGAATTCATCATATCGGTCGCGGCCAGCTCGCAGTAAAAATTGGCGATCTCTTTTTGCCGCGATTGTCCTGTCAATGCCGCCAGTTCACGGCTTGCCACGATCGCCTTCGACCAGTCTTTTTCCTGCTGATAGATTTCGAGCAGGAATTTGAGCGATGCTTCGCCATGGCGCGTGTTCTGCAGCCTGACGAACAGCTCCTCGGCGCGGTCGAGTAGGCCGGCTTTCAGATAATCCTGTGCCAATTCAAACAGCGCGTTCAGCTTCTGCTCGGGCTCGAGATCGGCGCGTTCGGCAAGGTTTTGGTGCATGCGGATGGCGCGATCGACTTCACCGCGGCGGCGAAACAGGCTGCCCAGCGCGAAATGCAGTTCGATGGTTTGCGGATCGACTTTGACGACTTCGATAAACGCCTCGATCGCCTTGTCGGGTTGCTCGTTCAACAGGAAGTTGAGGCCGCGGAAGTAAGACAACGGCAGCGCGCGCGATTCCGACATCAACTGCTTGATGTCGATGCGCGCCGCCAGCCAGCCGAGCCCGAAGAACAGCGGAAAAGCGAGCAGCCACCAGAACTCGAATTCCATGTCTCTAGCGCTGGCGGTCGGGCACGGTGGTGGTGGACATTGTGGCGGGCGCAGCGGACCCGGCGCGAAAGACCGGGGACGCGGAGCTTAAGCGGAAGTCAATGAGCATTCTGCGTTTTGAACAGCTGAATCAGGGGCTGGAGTGGAAGTTGCGCCCTAGTCTTCGTCCCGGACGGCGGGTAGCTGACGAGCCGCTTCCTCGCTCGCGATGCGAAGTTCGCGCCTGAGAGCAGCGATTTCCCGACGCTGCCTGAAAATCATTCCGAGCGTCGCAAGAATGCCGCCGGCAATCCCGCCGCAGAAAAAAATCAGCAGAATGAAAACGAGCGGCGCGTTCCATTCATAACCCAGGTAGAAGCGCAGCGGAACGCTGTCGGTGTTTTTCAGCGCAAAGCCGAAGATCACCAGAAACAGCGCGAGTTTAAGCGGCCACAGCAGATAGCGCATGAGCATTCACAATGCAAGCGCCGATGACGCTTGAAAATGAGGCGAGCTGATGACAGGAGTCAAGCCATCGGGCCGCTCCGGCAGGGTCAGACTTCGTCGATATCGACGCGTTCGCGCAATTCTTTTCCCGCTTTGAAGTGCGGGACGTATTTGGCGGGAACCTTGACCTTCTCACCGGACTTCGGGTTGCGACCGAGGCGCGGCGGCCGATAATTCAGGCCAAAGCTGCCGAACCCGCGGATCTCGATGCGCTGCCCGGCGGCCAGGCTTTTCGACATGGTATCGAGAATCATCTTGACTGCGAGCTCGGCGTCCTTCGCCACCAGTTGCGGATAGCGCGCCGCCAGCTTGACTATCAGCTCCGATTTGGTCATGGCCTCTCCCGTTCCCGTGCTACTCGTTATTCTTGGTGTCCATCTTCGCTTTGAGTAGCGCGCCAAGGTTGGTCGTGCCGGCGTTCCCTGTGCTTTCGGCCGCGACTTTCTGCATCGCTTCCGATTCCTCTACCGCATCCCTGGCCTTGATCGACAAATTGATGCCGCGATTCTTGCGATCGATATTGATAATCATCGCCTTCACCGCGTCGCCTTCCTTCAAATGGGTGCGAATGTCTTCGACGCGATCGCGCGACACCTCGGACGCCCGCAGGTATCCCTCGACATCGTCGCCGAGCGCGATCGTGGCGCCCTTGGCGTCGATCGCTTTGACCGTACCGTCGACGATACTGTTCTTGTCATGCACCGCGATGAAGCTGTTGAAAGGATCGCCATCGAGTTGCTTGACGCCGAGCGAAATGCGTTCGCGGTCGGCATCGATCGACAACACGACAGCTTCGACTTCGTCGCCTTTCTTGTAATTGCGCACCGCTTCTTCGGCGGGCTGGCTCCACGACAAATCGGACAAATGCACCAGGCCGTCGATGCTACCCGGCAAACCTATGAACACGCCGAAATCGGTGATCGATTTGATCTGGCCGCGAACCTTGTCGCCTTTCTTGTGATCGACCGAGAATTCTTCCCACGGATTCGGCTGGCACTGCTTCATGCCGAGCGAAATACGGCGGCGGTCTTCGTCGATTTCGAGAATCATCACTTCGACTTCGTCGCCTAACTGAACGACGCGCGACGGATGCACGTTTTTGTTGGTCCAGTCCATTTCCGACACGTGCAC
>JBGTFJ010000098.1:0-3240 GCA_041747355.1 Burkholderiales bacterium | reverse complement strand
CACAACGCTTGAAGCATGTGTTCAAGATCGACGTCGAGACGTGCCGGGCCTGCGGCGGGGCGATGCGGATCATCGCCTGCATCGAAGATGCGGCGCTGATCGAGAAGATCTCGCCCACCTCGAGCAGAAAGATTTCCCGGCCCTACGCTTCTATCTCTCCAGCTCGCGCGAAGTCTTGCAGAAGCTGACACGTTCGGTTTTCTGGACGCAATCGCTATTAACGGTTGGGTCGACTTTTTCGATCGAACGACGGGGTGGCCGAAGCGTGCGTACTGCGCAAGCCTCATAGCGAAGAAGCAGGCTTTGCTCGCGGTGCGCCTTGAAACGGCTGACGTTGTAGCTGCTTTCTGTAGCCTGCGCGGGGCAAATGCTGGGGAAACCTATGAGACGGCACCTGTAATGCCGTCGCTTCGACTGCAAACCGACGATCCCCGCTTCGTCGAAGCTCGCGATACGATTGAGAAAATGACGAAGGGCGAAAACTTAGCCGCGATGGACTGGGAAGACTTCGAGCATCTGGTCCGCGAGCTCTTTGAGCGCGAATTTGCCGCTAGTAGTGGCGCCGAAGTGAAGATCACTCGGGCAAGCCGCGATCAGGGCGTAGACGCGATTATCTTCGACCCGGATCCCCTCAGGGGCGGCAAGACAGTTATTCAGGCTAAGCGCTACACGATTCCCGTCGATGTCTCGGCGGTGCGCGATCTGTATGGAACCGTGCTCAACGAGGGAGCCAACACGGGTATTCTCGTCACGACGAGCCATTATGGCCCAGACGCTTACGCGTTTGCACAGAATAAGCCGTTAAAGCTCATTAATGGAGCCCAGCTTCTTGGTCTCCTCGAAAAGGCTGGGTACCAATTTCGGGTCGACCTCGCTGAGGCGAGGGCGCTTGCCGTAAGGCCGTATTAGGAGAGGACGAACTCAAAGTGGAGCTACCCCGCGAATTTCTATCGACACCTGTGAGGTGTGCACGCACCGAACTTAGCCCCGCGCATGACCACGGACGCCCCAGACAGCAGCGCTGCGCTTGCTGTTCGATCGACGGTTATGCCGCATCTGCCTTAAATTTTTCTGACCTTCGCCGCATTTGCTAGCCAGAACGCTAGCCATGTGACGCATCAAGAATGAAGGAACGTCATAACTTATTGATTCTACTGGTGCCGGCAATAGGAGTCGAACCCACGACCTTCTGATTACAAATCAGCTGCTCTACCAACTGAGCTATGCCGGCATTCGGCTCGGATTATAGTGGCTTGGTGGAGGAGCGGCAAACGCGGAGCGGCAAGCGTTGACCGCATTGGAAGGCCGTGCGGCCGGGACAGGCGTTATTTGATGACTTGCAGCTTGGGCCTGCCGCCGGGCGGTGGCGGATCTTTGGGAGATTCGCCGGTGTGTTCGCGTTGCACGCGCGTCTTGCCCGTCGGGCCGCATTCCATCGCTTCAAAAAACAGCCCGACGCCGCTTTCTTTCGCGAAAATGCCGGATACTGCGATCACCGGAATGGATACTTCTCTCGATACGCCGCTGAAGCGCGCGGAAAACTGGATGAGCTCGTTTCCCAAAGTCAAATTACGCGTCGAGTCCTGACTGATGTTCAACACGATTTCCCCGTTTTTCACGTACTCGACCGGCACCCGCGTGTTCTGGTCGACCTGCACCGCGAGATAGGGCGTCATATCGCCGTCCGCGCACCAATCGTAGATCGCGCGTATCAGGTAGGGCTTGGTCGATAAATCCTTTTTCACTTGCGCATGACCTTTTCGGATGCTGTCAGGGCGTCGATAAAAGCCGGCCGGCTGAACAGACGCTCGGCGTATTTCATCAACGGCGCCGCCTGTTTCGGCAATTGTATATTGTAATGATCGAGGCGCCACAGCAGCGGCGCAATCGCGACATCAAGCATCGAAAACTCTTCGCCGAGCATGAATTTCTGGCGCGCAAATACGGGTGCTATCTGCGTCAGGCTGTCGCGAATGCTGGCTCTCGCTTTTTCCGCGAACTTCTGGTTGCTGCGCTCGAGCGGCTCGATGTAGCAAAACATCTCCTGCTCGAACCGGAACAGAAATAGTCGAGCGCGCGCCCGCATGACCGGGTCGGCCGGCATCAGCTGCGGATGCGGAAAGCGATCGTCGATGTACTCGTTGATGATATTGGATTCGTACAGGATCAGATCGCGCTCGGCCAGTACCGGCACGCGATTGTACGGATTCATGATGGCCAGATC
Source organism: Burkholderiales bacterium (assembly GCA_041747355.1). GTDB lineage: Bacteria > Pseudomonadota > Gammaproteobacteria > Burkholderiales > JACMKV01 > JACMKV01. Next base: position 1,016 of record JBGTFJ010000098.1, on the reverse strand, counting down.
TTCGGGCTTGTTATACAGATCGACATCGATGATCTGGAAGTCCATGCCCTTCTCGAACAGCACGATGCGGCTGCGCTGGCTGAACGGGCACGAAATGCCCGAATAAAGGGTCATCATGGCGCTACCCGAAGCGTGCGTGCATCAGTGGACATCTTTCCAGTACTCTTTCTTCAGGAAGTACGCCAGCACAAAAAGCAAACCGAGAAAAAACAGCGTGACGATGCCGAGCTGAAAGCGGATGATTTTGCTCGGTTCGCCCATGTAAACAAAATAGTTGACCAGGTCTCCGGTCAGCCGGTCGAACTCGAGCGGCGCGAGCTGGCCAGGCTCCGCGAGCACAAGCTTGTGTCCTACCTGCTTTTCGCCCGCTGCATCCGTAACCTCGACTTTCTCGAGCCGCTGCGCGCCTTGCAATTGATAAAGCGCGTGGGGCATGTTGACAGCCGGGAAAACGGTATTGTTCCAGCCGGTCGGACGCGACTCGTCTCGATAGAATTTGCGAAGATAGGTGTACAACCAGTCGGCTCCGCGCGTACGCGCGATCACAGTCAAGTCCGGAGGCACGGCGCCGAACCATTCCTTGGCGTCGGCCTTGCGCATGGCGACCGTCATCGTCTGCCCGACTTTCTCCCCCTCGAACAGCAGGTTATCCTTGATTTGCTGTTCGGTCAGGCCGAGATCGGTCAACCGGTTGTAGCGCATATAGCTTGCACTGTGGCAATGCAGGCAATAGTTGATGAAGGTTTTCGCGCCGCGCTGAAGCGAGATCGAATCGCGCAGATCGACGGGTGCGCGGTCGAGCTTGATCTCGTCAGCCGCGGAAAACGCCGGCAGCGGAACGAGCAGCGCGAGCGAAAACAGCGCGGACAAAAAATTTCTGCTCATGTCTGCAGACGATCCGGTACCGGCTTTACCGGATCGATACGGCTATACCACGGCATCAGGATAAAGAACGCGAAGTAGATGACCGACAGTATCTGCGCCAGCCTGGTCGTCGCCGTCGTCGGCGTCAGGGT
>JBGTFJ010000097.1:0-3545 GCA_041747355.1 Burkholderiales bacterium | reverse complement strand
GCCGACGATCTGCTTTCCACGCTTTGCCTCGCTCGCGAGTGCCCGTTGGTGGTCGCGCCTGCGATGAATCGGCAGATGTGGGAAAACGCGGCGACGCAACGCAATCTGCGCCAGATCGAAGCCGACGGCGTGGCGATCTTTGGACCGGCCGCCGGCGCCCAGGCCTGCGGCGAAACCGGCTTTGGCCGGCTGCTGGAAGCGCCGGAACTCGCCGCCGCGATCGAGACGTGGTTACAGCCAAAGTTGCTTCGCGACGTACGCGTGCTGATTACCGCCGGCCCGACTTTCGAGGCGATCGATGCGGTGCGCGGCATCACCAACCTGAGCTCGGGCAAGATGGGTTACGCGATAGCGCAAGCCGCAGTTGCGGCCGGCGCCGACGTCACCCTGGTTTCCGGGCCGACCTGCCTTGCGGCACCTGCGCAAACCCGATTAATCAACGTAACGAGCGCCGCCGAAATGCTGGCCGCTGTCACTGCCGAGGTTTCCTCGTGCAGCATTTTCATTGGCGTCGCTGCAGTCGCCGACTACAGGGTCGTCACGCCGAATCCGCAGAAAATCAAGACGACAAACGATACGCTGATGCTCGACCTGGCGCGCAATCCCGACATTCTCGAATACGTCGCCAGCCTGCCGCAGCCGCCGTTTTGCGTCGGCTTCGCGGCGGAAAGTGAAAACTTGGTCGAATTCGCGCAGGAAAAACGGCGGCGCAAGAAACTGCCACTGCTGGCGGCCAATCTCGTGCAAGACGCGCTGAGCCGCGACGACAACGAACTGATTCTGTTGGACGATGAAGGCGCGCACCCTTTGCCAAGGGCAGCGAAAAGCGTGCTCGCCGGGCAGCTCATTGCGCACGTCGCGAAGTTGTATAGAAAGCCCGCACTTGCGCAAAAGCGAAAAGCTTCGTGACCCGAATCGACATCAGACTCCTCGACGAACGGCTGCGCGCTGCGCCGCCCGCTTATGCGACGCCAGGTTCCGCCGGCCGTGACCTGCGCGCCTGCATCGATGAGGCGCTGACATTGGCGCCAGACAGCGCTGAACTGATCCCGACCGGGCTCGCGATCCACCTGGCCGACCCGACCCTGGCTGCCGTCATCCTGCCGCGCTCAGGGCTTGGCCACAAGCATGGCATCGTGCTTGGCAATCTGGTCGGCCTGATCGATTCGGATTATCAGGGACAGCTCATGGTCTCGTGCTGGAACCGCAGCGATCGGGCTTTCGTGCTGCGGCCGATGGAACGCATCGCCCAACTCGTCATCGTGCCGGTGCTGCAAGTCCGCTTCAACGTCGTCGACGACTTCGTCGAGAGCAGGCGCGGCGCGTTAGGCTTCGGCAGCACCGGGCAGCACTGATGACGGAAGCCGAAGCCATTGTGTTGTTTGGGCACGGCGCTCGCGACGCCGAATGGGCTGAGCCGTTTCATAAACTGCGGCGCATGCTTGCGGCGAGAAAGCCCGGCGTTCCGGTCGAACTCGCGTTTCTCGAAATCATGCAGCCGTCTTTGCCCGATACGATCGCAAAGCTGGCGAATCGCGGCATCGAAGCGATTACGGTCATTCCGGTGTTCTTCGCGCGCGGCGGCCATTTGAAAGACGACGTGCCGGCGCTGCTTGCCGACATCGAAAAACGCCACGCTACGGTCAGGATCAAGCTGACTCCGGCCATCGGAGAAGTCGATGCAGTCCTGACATCGATCGCGGACTGGGCGTGTGCCGTCGCATGAGGGGAAGCCTGGATAGCAGGATGGCGCGGCCGAGAACCTTTTGAGCGCAGCGGGCTCTACTTACCCAGGGAAGCAGCAAATAACTCCGGATATTCAAGGAAGCGTCACAGGAACGGTGCACTAGCCGCGGTATAATCCAACACCGAATTTTCAACGCCGATCTTACCGGTATTCCAGCTTTCGATTCCTAAATGGACTTCACTATATTCGACACGGGCGATCCAAGAAGCCCGGGCTCGGGCGAGCCCAAATCGACCGACAAAGCGCCGGAAAAGTCCGCTGCGGCTGGCACTGCGCCGCACGCGCAGAACAGCAGACCCGCGCAAAGGGGTCGCAAGAAATCTCTCCCGCCCAGTCCGGGGGTCTACGATCCTTCCACGCCGCGGTTTCCGCGCGGCTATTTGCTCACTATTTGCACTCTGGTTATCGAGAGCGAAAATGCCGAATCCAGCCGGATTCTCGCCAATCTGTTTCGCGCGCTTTACCAGGATGAAACTGCGTTCAACTTTTCCGCCTTGAAACAGCTCGGCGCACTTAACCGCGAACACGCCGAAAAGTTGATCGCGGCCAAACTGGCCGGCGCTTACACACCCGTCGAATGGGAGCGCTCGTTTCGACTGATCGAAGAATTCGCCGATCCGCATCAGCCCACGGCTCCAGGGAATCCCGGGGTTGGCGAGGAGACGGATCACCTCGACGACGCGCTGGCCGGTATGCGCGAGCAGTATCTGGCGCCGCCGCCCGAGGCGCCGCCCAGATCTCTTTCGCCGCAACAGCCTGAAAGACAGACTGAAAAAAGCGGGTCCGGACAAAACATCGAACGGGAAACAGTACCGCCGCGCCAGCGTTTTGAAAAGCCGGTTGCCGCACCAAGCGCGCCTTTTATTACGCCTGGTGTCAATGCCGAGCCGCAACGTGCGCAACCGCCGCCGGCCCCAGCCGAGCGGTCCCGGTCGATACAGCAGGCGCGGCTGACTGAACCGACCCGTCCGCCTGAACGCGCGCGTCCTGTCGAACAACACAGCCGACAGCAAGCGCAACGCAAAAGCCAGCCAGCGATTCAGCGCGCCGAGCCGCGACAGCATTTCGCGCGAACCGATCCGCCCATGGGTTATCCCAGGACCGAACCGCCGTCGCAGTTGAGCGCTCGGCAGGATCGGAACGTTACAGGCGACAGAGGCGAAGGGGACCATAAGGCAAATGCGGGCCCGGCCGACTTCATTGTGCCACCCGATTCGTTTCGGCCGTCGGCCAACACGAATTCCGAGGCCGTGCGCCGCGAGCCGATCATCAATCTCGACGTGCCGCTGGAATCCGACCGGGAATCGAATGGCGGGCCGGAGCGCGGCGGCCAAGACAAGCTGATGTACGGCTTGCTGGCATTGATCATTGTTGCAGCCCTCGCTTTCGTCGCGATTAACTATTCGCTGTTCTACAAGGGAGGAATTCCCGGGCTCGGCAAATCGGCCGAAGTTTCGCGGCTTCCTGATTCGCAAGCACGGAAAGTCTCGGCCAGCGCGGCGGCCTTGAGCGGACCAATCGATCTCATGCCGGTCAGCCAGGAAAAGGAGATCGCGCCACCGCGCTGGATGGCGTTTTCCGCTCCTCGGCAAACGGAGGAAGGACCATCCAAATCTTTGCTTACGCCGGCGGATGCCGATGGTTTGGCGGCAACGTCGACTTCGCCCGCCCTGCCAGTGGCGATGGAGAAGCCTTCGACGTCCGCGTTCATATCCACTGAAGCGGCGGCGACAGAATCGGAATCAGCTCCGCGAGGCGGATTCGGACGTTCTAAATCACCCGCAGCCGTTAAAGAATC
>JBGTFJ010000096.1:0-2738 GCA_041747355.1 Burkholderiales bacterium | reverse complement strand
AACTCGGCCAGCGTCTTGTCGCCCTTCAGCGCCGCCAGCGCTACCTTGGCCTTGAATGCCGGGCTGTGGTTCCTTCTCTGTCGTCTCATCTGCTGCTCCGGTTCGGCGCGCCCTGATGGCGCGCCTCTGGTACTCAATCGGGAGCAGTTCTATCACTTATCGGCTTGTCCAGTTTTGCGAAGCCAGCTCTGACGTCGCGATCACCCAGGCCGTTATCGCAATGGCGCACAGCATGAAAATGACCGTGATCGCCGAAGGCGTCGAAACCAGAATACAAGCCGAATTCCTGCGCCAGAATCGATGCGATCAATTGCAGGGTTACTACTTCAGCAGGCCGCTGCCGGCCGAGGCGTTTGCTGAATTGCTGCAGAAGGCGGACTTCGGATCAGTGCAGGAAAGCTGACGCCTGCAGACGCGTTTGCGCGACGAGTTTTATGTCGGCAAGTTTTCTACAAGCTCGGTCTGGATTGAGTCTGGCTCGCGGCGGGCGCTCGATTCCGTCACCCGGCCTGCTGCCGGCGGTCCCTGCTGTATTTCCCTGACCGTGCAGCCGGTCGCGCAGCATTTCCCCGGCTGTTTGTTGGAGGTGATCGGCCGTCCCGGATCGTCGACCAGACCGCGGCCCAGCAAACGCTCGACCAGTTCGACCTTGTTGCCGATCGGGTAATTGCGATAAATCTCCTGCTTCATGGCAGCCGGCGAACCGCCGCCGTGCAAGCTGATCACCGAATACCAGCCGCCCTGGTACGACGCCGTCAAATCCTCCATGAAGCGTGCGGCTTGTATCCGCTTGTCATAAGGCACATCGGGATTCGCACGCAAGACGTCCGCCAGATTGGCGGCGGTTTGCGGATTGTGATCCTCGTCCGGCCCCGGTAAGGTGACGATCAAGCCGCCCGAGACGTAGTGTGCGATGCGCTGCATATCGTAGATCTGCGTGGCCAGCAGCAATTTGCCGATATTGGAAAAAACCGCGTCCGGCATCCAGGTGTTGGAATCCGCATCGAGGGTCGCATAGACGGACGCCGCCACGCCGCAAGCATAAAAGCCTTCGGTGATCTTGATCAGTTCGACCATCTGGTCGCGCAGATGGGTTTCCTTTGCGGGATCGAAGCCGTTGGCTTCGCACATCAGCGCGCCGGCGCCGATCAGCAGATCGCCGAAGCCGGCGCGTGCGCCGATGCAGCTATGGCGGTGGTGCGTTGCGTAGCTGTGGGTCATGTAGCCGGAGTGCTCCCACTCATCGGCATAGAACACGCGCTGCCACGGCACGAAAACCTTGTCGAAGATCAGCACGCCGGTCGATTGGCCAAACCTGTTGCTGAACAGCGCCGATTTTTCCCCCGGACGACCGGCCGGCCGCGCAACGATCGTAAGCCCTGCCGCGTCGCACGGCACCGCGCAGCAAATCGCAAATGCCGCGTCTTGTTCCGTCATGTTTCGGCACGGCATGACGAGAAACTCGTGCATATACGGCGCGCCGGTGACGATCGCCTTGGTGCCTGAAATGACGACGCCTTTGGCGTTGCGTTCGACGATGTGCACATACGTATCCGGATTGGCTTGCTGGTGCGGGCGTTTGCTGCGGTCGCCCTTGGCATCGGTCATCGCGATGCCGAGCGACAGATCGCGCTCCTGCGCGTCGTGCAAATAGTTCAGGAAGTTCTGGCTGTTCGAGGTGCCCTTGTCGGCGTCGATACGATGCGTCGCCTGATAAATCGCATTGAACGCGTCGTGCGCCAGATATCGTTGCGCGCAGCCGGTTTCCTGGCACAGCGAACGCACTGCCTCGAGCTTGTTCAGAAGGTCGCTGCTGCTACTGTTGATATGCAGCATGCGGTTGATCTCTTTGCCGGAACTGTGCTGTGTCGCCAGCATGAGCGGCGCGTATTCCGGCTTGAGCGCGTAATCGTAAGTTACTCCGAGCGCATTGATTCCCGGCGCGAACGCCGGCTCGTCGGCGACCGACTCCACCAGCCTGCCGTCGAGATATACGGTTGGCTTGTACTGCCGCAGGGAATCGCGATATTGCGCGGAGGTCATCAGCATTTTATGTCTCCTGAATGAATCTATCCGTTCACGTTCAGCGGTGTGCGGCTTTTCGGCGCTTCTGCTGGGTCGTTTTATTAGGCTTACGCTTTTGTGGAGCGTTATTGTTTAGGTTTGCAGATGCGAAAATGTGCGCATGCTTAATGGCCAGACCGAAAAAATTGCTGTCTTTGACTTCGACAGCCGAGTGTTGAACCTTAAATGCGCGATTAATTGCCGCCACGGCTGGCGAGGTCGGCTCGACGAGCACGATCCTCGACACGGAGAATAGCTCAGGAGGTTTTAAGAATTCGCGGACCTTTGTGGAAATCAGATTCAACGCGAGTTCCTTATCTTTTTGAACCCAGGGCGCCGATATCACAAGATCCCATTTGTCAGGAGCGTCCTCCCTCAGGAATAGAGCAAAAAGCGAAAGAGGCCCCTTTTCTTCGCAAAGGTTCTTTTCAATTTTCAAAACACTGTCGGTTAGTGCGTTCATAGAATCTTCAATAGGGCCTCAGCGGATCTCAAGAGCAGCTCTGCGTCAGCCTTATTGGCGGTGCCCGGAGCCTTATACCTAACTTCAGGATCCCAAGCGGTAAGGTGGCTTCACTTCCCTGGACAGAAATCCGGGTTGGTTAAGTGATGAACCGCGGTGCAGGGTTATCCACGGGCGGGCGGCGCTCTACGCCAGGCCCGCCGGTGGGTAA
>JBGTFJ010000095.1:0-3941 GCA_041747355.1 Burkholderiales bacterium | reverse complement strand
GGCCGGTAATATGACAGTGGTATTAGGCCCGGGCTGGCCCGGCATCCTATTGCACGAAGCGATCGGCCACGGCCTGGAAGGCGATTTCAACCGCAAGGGCAGCTCGGCGTTTGCCGGCCGCATCGGCGAGCGTGTCGCGGCGCCGGGTGTGACGGTGGTCGACGACGGCACGATTGCGCGCCGGCGCGGCTCGCTGAATATCGACGACGAAGGCAATCCGACGCAACGCACCGTGCTGATCGAAGACGGCATTCTCAAGGGTTACATTCAGGACAGCCTGAACGCGCGGCTGATGGGCGTTCCGGTCACCGGCAACGGCAGGCGCGAATCGTTCGCCCACATCCCGATGCCACGCATGACGAATACCTATATGTTGAATGGCGACAGGCATCCGGAAGAGATCATCGCGTCGGTCAAGCACGGTTTATATGCGGTGAACTTCGGCGGCGGCCAGGTCGATATCACGAGCGGCAAATTCGTGTTTTCGGCGGCCGAGGCTTACATGATCGAGGACGGCAAGGTCACGCATCCGGTCAAAGGTGCGACCCTGATCGGCAACGGCCCCGACGTGCTGACGCGCGTGAGCATGATAGGAAACGACATGGCGCTCGATCCGGGTATCGGCACCTGCGGCAAGGAGGGCCAAAGCGTGCCGGTCGGCGTCGGCCAGCCGACGTTACGCATCGACGGGCTGACGGTCGGCGGGACGGCCTAGCAGAGCGAGTAAGGCAAGGGAAGATCGCTGCATGCTGCTTTTGCTGGCGTGAAAAGCGCTGCATTCACTCTTTCTGAAGGACGGGATCGGGACGGAAAAGAAAAACCAGCGTGACCCCCTTGCCCAGTCGCGCTCATTAACCAGGCCTGCGCAGCGCAACGTGGACCGTTTCACCCCACCCGCCGCGGTAGCCGGCTCCAGCTCCCCATATTGACTCACACAGCGGCGCAAAATAAGCCGTACGCTTCGTATCGCTTTTCGTTCCAGAACAACCCACTCCTCCATGACTCCCGAAATCTGGCTGCTGCTGATCATATTGCTCGTTGCCGTTGTCCTGTTTTCAATCGAATGGATAGGCGCCGAAGTCGTCGCGCTGGCGCTGATGTTGAGCTTGATCATCAGCGGTATTCTGACGCCGAAGCAGGCCTTTGCCGGCTTCGGCAGCGATACGGTGATGATGATTTTAGGGCTGCTGATTATGACCGCGAGCTTGATGCAAACCGGTGTCGTCGACATCGTTGGCCGTGGCATCATCCAGCGCACCGGCGATCGCCCGAAGCTGCTGCTGCCGGTGATCCTGATTTCGACGTCATTTCTTTCGGCGTTCATCAGCAACACAGCGGCAACGGCGTTTTTTCTGCCGGTCGTCATCGGCCTTGCCGCCAAGCTCGAAAAAAGCCCCTCTCGTTTCTTGATGCCGCTCGCCTTCGCATCGATCCTGTCGAGCTCGGTTACGCTGATCAGCACCTCGACCAATCTCGTCATCAGCGAACTGTTGACCAACCACGGGCTGGCGCCGATGGGCATGTTCGAGCTCGCGCCGGCCGGCATTCCGATCACCATCGCCGGCCTGATTTACATGCTGACCATAGCGCCGCGCCTGATGCCGGAACAGCGCAGCGAAGACAATACCGAGGATATCGGTCAGCGAACCTATCAGGCCGATCTCGTGGTGCTTGCCGACTCGCAGCTGATCGGCAAGACGCTCGACGAATCCAAACTGGAAAAGGAACTCGATCTGAAAGTGCAGGACATCATCCGTGGCAGCGATTCGGCATCTGAGCCCGCAAGCGTGCCGCCGCGGCAAGCCGAGTTGCGCGAAGGCGATGTGCTGCTTGTCGAGGGTTTGCGCGCCAACATTCTGAAGGTCAAGGATGTTGCCGGCATAGAGCTGAAGGCGGACGTGCATCTCGTCAAAGAGCCCAAAAAAGAAATTTACCCGGTCAATAAGAAAAACGGCGGCGACGACAAAAAGGAAGAAAAGGTGAAGATAGTCGAGGCGGTACTGCTACCGTATTCGCCTCTGCTTGGGCGCACGCTCAAGCATATCGATTTCCATGAACGCTACGGACTGCAGGTATTGGGCATGAATCGCGCCGGCGCCACCATGCAGCGCAGCCTGGACAAGATTCACCTGAAAATGGGCGACGTGCTGCTGCTGCAAGGCAAGACCGAAAATGTCAAACGCATGGAGCGCGGCAACCTCGTGAATATTTTCGGCGGCATCGATCAGGCGCGATTGAACTACAAACGCGCGCCGCTCGCGATCCTGATTTTTGTCAGCGCCCTGACGGCGGCAACCTTCAACGTGGTCGCGCTGCCGGTCGCAGTCCTGAGCGGCGCTTTTCTGGTCATGGTTACCGGCTGCATCGATCCGGACGAGGCGTATCGCAGGGTCGAATGGAAGGCGATCATTCTGATCGGCAGCCTGCTGGCGCTCGGCGCCGCGCTGGAAGAAACCGGCACCGGCGCCTTTCTGGCAGCGCAAATCATCGCGCTGCTCGGCCACAGCGACCCGGTCGTTCTGTTTTCGTGTTTTTTTCTTCTGACCGTCACGCTCACGCAGCCGATGTCTAATGCGGCGGCGGCGGTGCTGATCGTCCCGATCGCGATTCAGACGGCGGCACAATTAGGCTACGATCCGCGGCCGTTCGTGATGATGATCGCGATCGCCGCGAGCTGTTCGTTTTTGACGCCGCTCGAACCTTCATGTTTGATGGTATACGGCCCCGGCAAATATCGCTTCATCGATTTCTTCAAGGTCGGGCTGCCGTTGACCGTGATCATTTACGCGATCGCTATCGTACTGGTGCCGATGATCTGGCCGCTGCGGGGCAGCGCATGAAGGCGGGTGATTCGGCGACCGGACGCGCCTCTGCCGGCTTCAGCGCAGACGATGCGACGCTGGTCGACGAGTGTTATCGGCAATCGCTGGATTTATTGCGCGGGAATTCGACAGCGTCCGGCGTCATTGCGTGCGCACGCGGTGACAAAGCCGATGGCCGCAACTACGCCAGCATATTCGGCCGAGACGCCGCGATTTGCGCGCTCGGCATGGCCGCATCCGGCGAGGCCGATCTGATCGAACACGCAGTGCAGGGCCTGCGCACGCTGGCCGCCTTTCAGGCGCCGAACGGACAGATCCCAAAGTACGTGAAGCCGGAACAAGTCGCGCCCAGGTGCGATGGAGGCACAACCTCCAGCGCCGGCGAGGCCGATTTCTGGTACACGGGCTGCATCGACGCAACGCTGTGGTGGCTGATCGCGATCGACATCGTAAACGAGCTGGCCGGCGGGCCCGATCTGCGCAAGGAATTCGCCAATCCGGTCGCGCGGGCGTTGACGTGGTTGTCGTGTCAGGAACATCAGCGCCTGTTCCTGCTGCAGCAGAACGAAGCGAGCGACTGGGCCGACATTATGCCGCGCTCGGGCTTCGTGCTTTACAGCAACGCGCTCTGGTTGACCGTCAAGCGACGCTACAGCATCGCCAACGCCGAGCAGACGCGCTATTACTTCAACTACCTGTTCTATCCGTACGACCACGATACGACCGACAACCGCCGCGCCCGCGTGCTCGTGCACTACATCCGCAACAAGGTCGAGCATCGCAAGGTCTATCTGAGCTTCGTCAATTTCTCGGTATGGGGTGAGGAAATCGACGTGTTCGGCAATATTCTCGCGCTCCTGACCGGCGCCGCCGACAACTCTCGTTCGCGCGAGATCATAGGCGCTTTGCGTGCGCTCAATGTCGCCGCGCCGTACCCGGTAAAAGTCGTGGCCGATCCGATCGCGCCCGACGATCCGCTATGGCGGCCATACATGCAGCGCCATCGGCAAAATTATCCGTGGCAATACCACAACGGCGGCGTATGGCCGTTCGTCGGCGGTTTCTGGGTCTGGCTGCTGGCGCGCCTCGGCCGCGTTGCTGACGCGCAGCAGGCGCTCG
>JBGTFJ010000094.1:0-1564 GCA_041747355.1 Burkholderiales bacterium | reverse complement strand
GGCCAGCATCAGCGCGTCGATCTGCACGCCGCTTATGACGACGCCATAGGCGCCAGGATTGCCCGTCGCCTGCCACAACTCATAGACATAGTTCTGCAGGCTTTCGCTGACCTGAATCTCGTTCTGGATCGTCGCTGCGATCGCGTTCAATGCCTGGTAATCGACGATATCAGGGGATACGCGAGCGATCAGCGCATCGACGTCGTGGAACGCGGGATCGGTCATCAGCGCACGCCGGATCGTCGCATCGCCGGGCGTTTCGATGCTGATTTCCATCAGAAAGCGATCGCGCGCGGCCGACGAGATTTCGAACGTTTCCTCTTTCTCGACGCGGTTGCGGTCCGCAAAAACGGTCAAGTGCGGGAAGTTGTAATCGCGGGCAAAGGCTGAGGCGCTGCGCTCGGCCATCGCGCGCAGCAACAAGGCGTGGACTTGCGGCCGCGCGCGATTCATCTCGTTGAAAAAAAATACCGAGAGCGCCTCGCCGTTTTTCAGCAGCGGACCCGGCTCGACGCGCGGGTTGCCGTCCTGATCGATGTAGGTGTGATACAGGAGTTCGTTCGGCATCAGGTCGACGGTACCTTCGACGCGCGCATAGGCGCCGCCGATAGCGCGTGCAAATGCGCGCAGCAAGGTTGTTTTGCCGACGCCGACGCTGCCCTCGAGCAACACATGGCCCCGCGCGAACAGCGCGGCTGTAATCAGCCGAATTGCGCTTTCCTGGCCGACCACGGCCTTGCCAACTTCACATTCGATATGGAGCGCGCGTGCGCGCCAATCGTACAGGTCGGTGTCGCTTCTGTTCACAGCGAATTCCCTTTGCAATTTTCGTTCATCGTGACATTGCTCGAACTCGGATCGTCGAAACGATAAGCGAAACTGTCGGCCGGGCCCGAATTGCGGACTGCGCCATGTAGCTCTCCGGCCGGCTCAGCCTTGCCGAGCAGCGCGCGAAGTTCTGCAGTATACAAAGGCGCGCGACGTGGCCCTGATCGAGGCCGCACTGGGATTTCTATTCGCTTGAATCAGTAGCTTCCCTGCAACGAAATATACGGCCCTTTTTGGTCCCGCTTGTCGGCGATATTGCCGAGGCCGACATACGCGAATGTCAGCGCGACATAATTGTGCGGCAGCCAGGCGATGAAAACATCCTTGAAATCGTCTTCCTTGAATACGCCGAGATTATCGGGTTTGCTCCGGTATTCGGCGCCAACCGCCAGGTTGTCTTGCAGAAAAACAGCGATGGAGCCTTCGAACTGCGGCGTATAGCGATCTTTTTTGTCGCCGCCGAAACCCAGCAATCCCAGTTGATTGGCTTTGCTGGCGCGCACCGTTCCGTTCAGCAACACGTTTCTTCCGGCAAGTCCGGCGATATACAGCTTGGTTGCGGCAATATAGAAATCGGTGCCGTGGCCGCGTCTGGCGCCGAGAGCCGACGGGATGAAGTCGAAATTTCGGTTACGTTTGTGCTGAATGCCGACCGCAATCTGCGGCAGCCAGGTGTCCTGGCCATAGACGGCATCGCCGATCAGCTTGACCTTCACCCCCACGATGTCCTGTGTGA
>JBGTFJ010000093.1:0-2989 GCA_041747355.1 Burkholderiales bacterium | reverse complement strand
GACGCCGGTTTCGAGGGCCGCGACCTTGTCGTGCTCTTCCGAGCGCGCGGTCAGAAAAATAATCGGCAGGGGCTTGGTGCGTTTATTCTCGCGCAACTGTTTCGCCAGCGCGATACCGGAGCGGCCCGGCAGCATCCAGTCGAGCAGCACCAGATCGGGAATCACGTTATTGATGATCGCGATCGCACTTTCGGCATCTCGCGCCGGCAGCACGCTATGGCCGGCGTGCTTGAGGTTGATAGTGAGCAATTCGAGGATCGCTGATTCGTCTTCAACTACCAGTATTGTGGCCATATCATCGTTCTCTTCGGCTGTCGGTGCGGCTTGGTCGGCGACTGTGTCCTGCCCGAGAGTTTATGAACTTATTGTTACAGTGTGATGACTGGATTGGGCTTTTGCTCCCCTTCACCAGCCATGTTGTGGCGCAGCGCGGCCTTCTCGGTTTCCCGCACCTCCCTGGCAATCGCTTGCGCCCACTGCTCGGCGACTTCGATATGTTCGGCTTCCACCATCACCCGCACTACGGGCTCGGTGCCTGAAGCGCGCAACAGCACGCGGCCGCGACCGGCCATTGCCGATTCGGCTTCGGCGACTTTGACTTTGACCGCCGGATCTGCATCGACACTGAAACGCCGGGCGAATTTCACATTGATCAAGACTTGCGGGTAAAGCGTGAGTGCGGCTGAGCACTCAACCAGGGTCGTCTGCTCGATCCTGAGCAGATGCAGCACCTGCAACGCCGATACGATGCCGTCGCCGGTCGTATGCTTGTCGAGACAAATGATATGGCCGGAACCCTCGCCGCCAAGCTGCCAGCCGCGCGCCTTCAGCATTTCCAGCACGTAGCGGTCGCCGACCTGGGCGCGCGCGAATGGAATGTTCAGTTGCTGCAATGCACGCTCGACGCCGAGGTTGGTCATGGCAGTGCCGATCACACCGCCTTTCAGCCGGCCTTCCTGGTGGCGGTGGCGAGCCATCAGGTACAACAACTGATCGCCGTCGAACAGCGCACCTGACGGATCGATCATCATCACGCGATCGCCGTCGCCGTCCAACGCAATACCGATATCCGCGTGTTCGCGCAGCACGGCTTCCGCCAGCGCATCGGTATGCGTCGCACCGAAACCGTCATTGATATTGAGGCCGTCCGGCTGCGCGCCAATCGAAATGACCTCGGCTCCGCGCGCGTGCAATACATGCGGGGCGACGTAATACGACGCGCCGTGCGCGCAGTCGACGACGATGCGCATGCCGCGCAAATCGAGCTCGTTGGGAAAAGAGCTTTTGCAGAACTCGATGTAGCGCCCGGCGGCATCCTTGATCCGGTAGGCCTTGCCGAGCTTCTCCGAGGCGACGGTCCTGACTGGATCGTTCAGGCCGGCTTCGATCGCAAGCTCGATAGCGTCGTCCAGCTTCTCGCCGCCGGCCGAAAAAAACTTGATGCCGTTGTCATCGTAAGGATTGTGCGAGGCGCTGATGACGATGCCGGCCTGCAAGCGCAGCGCCCGCGTCAGATAGGCGACCGCCGGGGTCGGCATGGGCCCGGTCAGATGACTGTCGACGCCGGCTGCCGACAAGCCCGCCTGGAGCGCCGATTCAAGCATATAGCCGGACAGCCGCGTATCCTTGCCGATCAAAACCGCCGGCGATTTTCCGGTGGAATGCTCGCCGTGAGTCAACACCCGGCCAGCCGCGTAACCCAGCCGCATAACGAATTCCGGCGTGATCGGCGTAACGCCGACGCGTCCGCGGATGCCGTCGGTGCCAAAGTATTTTCGGGTCATAACAGATGCGCGCGAGGTAAAGAAGCATTTTAGCAAGGTTGGCGACAGCGTCATATCACCGGCATGAGACCGCGACTGGAATGGGGCTATAGGGGTCTGCCTGTTTACGGCCACCGGCCACTCTGGTACGCCCGCTTTTCAAGAAAGGCGAAGCGCGGGGGATGTTAACGAGCTTGTTATACGGCGGACGCCGGTTCAGCCATTACGGCGTTATATACCGCAAATGCATCGCACGTCGCCTTGACGTCGTGCACGCGTACGATACGAGCGCCTTTGGATACGGCGAGGAGCGCCGCGGCGATGCTCGCCGGTACACGATCGTCTGACCCCGGTTGGGATGCCGACTTCCCGCCCTCGCGCTGCGTAAGTTTTGCAAGAACCGATTTGCGCGACAGGCCAGCGAGGATGGGCAGGCCCGACGCGCCCAGTGCATCGAGATTTCGCAGCAGCGCGAGATTGTGCGACTTGGTCTTGCCGAAGCCGAAGCCGGGGTCGATCACGATGCGCTCACGGGCGATGCCGGCGTCTTCCGCGGCCCTGGCGCGACCGTCGAGAAATTGTTTGACCTCGGCTACGACATCGTCATAGCGCGGATCCTGCTGCATGGTTTGCGGCGTGCCCTGCATGTGCATCAGGCAGACGCCAACGTCCGATTGCGCGACGACGCCGAGCGCACCCGCCGCGCGCAGTGCATTGATATCGTTGATCATCGCAGCACCCAGCCGAATCACCTCGCGCATGACCTCAGGCTTGCAGGTATCGACCGAAACAGGAATGGGGCAGTCGCGCAGGGCCTCGAGCACCGGCGCGATGCGGCGCAATTCATCTTCAAGCGCAACCGGGGTTGCGCCGGGACGAGTCGATTCGGCGCCTATGTCGAGAATATCCGCACCGTCGTCGACCAATTGCTGGGCGTGCGCCAGCGCGCGCCCAGCATCCGCGTAACGGCCGCGGTCAGAAAAAGAATCGGGTGTAACGTTGACGATCCCCATGACCAGGGGACGGGATAGCGAAAGCTTGAATTTACCGCAGTGCAGATCCATGCGAACAGCGATTGGTGAACAGCGAACGGTAGTGTTTCTTACTGTTGACGGTTCACCGCTTGCTGTTCACTGGGCTTTACACCCCCGCTGCCGGCCCCGGTCGCGTCGTCGCCGCGGCATTCGGCGTCGGACCGCCGGCTGGCGGCGGCGCGACAGGCGGCG
>JBGTFJ010000092.1:0-4414 GCA_041747355.1 Burkholderiales bacterium | reverse complement strand
CGGTGCGATCGTCCTTGGCGATGCCCAGTTCTTTCTGGATCGCTTTCAGCTGCTCGCGCAGGAAAAATTCACGCTGCTGGTTTTCGATCTTGTCGGTAACCTGGCGGCGGATATGCGATTGCAGCTTTGCGACATCGAGTTCTTTCTTGATCAGCACCAGCACTTTCTCCATGCGCCGGCGCAAATTGAATGCGCCCAACACCTGCTGGAGATCGTCCTTGGAAGAGGTCGTCAAACTCGCCGCGAAATCAGCCAGGGCCGACGGTTCGTTCGGGCTGAAACGGTGCAGAAAAAACTTGAGTTCTTCGGTGTAAAGCGGATTCAGCGGAACCAGGTCTTTAATGGTATTGATGATCGCCATCGCATACGCGCGCAGCTCATCCGCATTCTGATTGCGTCCGTCCGACGGATATTCGACCTTGACCAGGTACGGAGGCTTGATGGAAATCCAGTCGAGGATGCGAAAACGTTTCACACCTTCGGCTATGAACTGCATCTTGCCGTCGACGCTCATCGGACGATGCATGCGCACCACTGTGCCGACCGCGTAAAAATCGTGCTGCCCGGCATCCTCGGGCCGATCCGGTTTGACCAGCACCAGACCGACCATCTTATGCGTGGTCTCGCCGATTCTGTCGATGGTTTCCAGCCACGGCCGCTCGTTCAACAATAGCGGGAGGGTCTGCGCCGGGAAAAACGGGCGATCCGACATCGGCAGCAAATACAAGGTCGTAGGAAGCGCGCCGACCGCAACCGGTAACCGCTTACGGGTTTCTTCGTCGATCTGCGATTCGGAAAGTTCGCCTTCCAGCGATTGCGGATCGGGCATCTCGTCAGGCGTGTCTGGGATTGAATTGCATTGCAGGAAAAACCGTACAAGCCGAATGTCGAAGCATGATGTTATTGATGCAGCCTAGCCAACGGATTGCGATTTCGAAGGCACGCCTTATTTTAGCGGAACCGCAGCATGTCGTTGCGGGCTAGCGGGCTTTTCTTCAAGCGAAGGGTAAGACAAGCCCATCGCCGCGCGAACTTCGCGCAGGGTGGCACCGGCTGCGTCACGCGCGCGTTCACAGCCTTCGACAACAATTTTATTGAGTAACGACGGATCGCTGATATAGCGGCTCGCGCGTTCGCGCATCGGCTTCTGCTCGGCGAGCACGGCGTCGATCACGGGTTGTTTGCATTCGAGGCAGCCGATTCCGGCAGTCGTGCAGCCCTGCCGCACCCATTGCTGACGAGAGTCATCCGAGTAGACCAGATGAAATTGCCAGACTGGGCATTTGTCTGGGTCGCCCGGGTCGGTGCGGCGCACGCGCGCTGGGTCGGTCGGCATGGTGCGTATCTTTTTGACGACCGACGTTTCGTCCTCTCGCAATGAAATCGTGTTGCCATAGGACTTCGACATTTTCTGGCCGTCGATGCCGGGCATTTTCGAGGACGCGGTCAACTTGGCTGCGGGCTCGGGGAGGATGGTTTTGCCGCCACCTTCGAGATAACCGGAGAGTTGCTCGAGTTGGTCGCGCCGTAAGTCGGCGCGGGCCAGGAGTGCTCGCCCTCCTTCCAGCGCAGCCGCGTCGCCGTTTTGCAAATACCCCGTACGCAGTTCGAGAAATCGGCCTTGTTCGGTGCCCAGCCTCGCAGCCGTGCGCTCGGCTTTTTGCTCGAAGCCAGGCTCCTTGCCGTAAAGATGATTGAAGCGGCGCGCGATTTCGCGGGTGAATTCGATATGCGGAACCTGATCTTCGCCAACCGGAACGAGCTCAGCGCGATACGCCAGAATGTCGGCGCTTTGCAGCAACGGATAACCAAGAAAGCCGTATGTCGACAAATCCTTTTCGCTCAGCTTTTCTTGTTGATCCTTGTACGTCGGCACGCGCTCGAGCCAACCGAGCGGAGCGATCATCGACAGCAGCAGATGCAATTCGGCGTGCTCGGGGACATGAGATTGAATGAACAACGTCGCCTGCTCAGGATCGACGCCCGCCGCCAGCCAATCGATCAGCATGTCGAAGACGCTGGCGGCGATCAGTTGCGGCGAATCGTAATGCGTAGTCAGCGCGTGCCAATCGGCGACGAAAAAAAAGCACGCGTGCTCGCGCTGCAAGCTAACCCAGTTTTTGAGAACGCCGTGATAGTGGCCCAGATGCAACTGACCGGTCGGACGCATGCCCGATAAAACACGCGCAGCGTTCGGTTTCGTCATGCAGCTGAAAGGCGAGCCAGTGTGGCGCCGTAACTAACCCACACGAGTTTTATCCGTTCGTGGTGAGACCTTCGGCTTCGCTCAGGACACGCTTGTCGAACCATGGACGGTCCTGAGGACTGGCCTTCGACAGGCTCAGGCCGAACGGATCTTATCGAATTATCTTCGAAGTACCTCATTAGCTGATGCCGAAAATCCACTGGATAAATCCGCTGGTCGCGCCGATAAAAGGCGACATGATGGCACTCAACACCCCGCTGAACAAGAGCACGACGATGATGATCAGCCCATACGGTTCGAGCATGGCGAACCGATAGGCGAGACGGTGCGGCAGCAGGCTGACGGCGATCCGGCCGCCGTCGAGCGGCGGCACCGGCAGCAGGTTCAAAACCATGAGCACGGCGTTGATCAGAATGCCCCCATTGCTCATCAACGCGAGCGGCACGCTGAAACTCGATTCGGGCATCGATAGCGCAATTTTCAGCATGATGCCCCAGAACAGCGCCATCGCCAGATTCATGGCGGGACCGGCCGCCGCGACCCACAACATGTCGCGTTTAGGATCGCGCAGGTTGGCGAAATTGACCGGCACCGGCTTGGCCCAGCCGAACAGAATGCCCGGGCCGCCTGCCAGTTTGGCGAACGCCAACAAGGCGAGCGGCACCAGCACGGTGCCGACCGGATCGATATGGCGCAGCGGATTCAGGCTGATGCGCCCCGCCGCGTACGCCGTTAGATCGCCATAGTGGCGCGCGACGTAACCGTGCGCAGCTTCGTGCAGGGTAATCGCGAATATCACCGGCAGCGCGTAGATCGCAATGGTCTGAATCAGGTTGTATTCCATGTGAGCCTAGACAGATGCGCCTTGGAAAGTTCGCTCCCGCCAGCTGCGGTCAGCATGCGAAGCTTCCTGACAATGCGGGTGAAATCGCCGTGGAATGGGGCAAGGATGCCAGGTTGCGCAAGGGCAACCTGACCTGCGCGCTAACGACCAAACACATCGGCGCTGCCCTTACCCTCGCGAACAATCTGCGGCGTCTCGCCGGTCAGGTCGACCACCGTCGTCATGGTCAGCCCGCACGAGCCGCCGTCCAGCACCAGATCGACGCTGTGCTCGAGCCGCGCGCGGATTTCGGCGGCGTCGTTCAATGGCACGTCGTCGCCAGGCAGGATCAAAGTCGAACTCAGCAAGGGCTCGTTCAACTCGGTCAGCAAGTCCTGCACGACGCGATGCTCGGGAACCCGCAGTCCGATCGTTTTGCGTTTTGCGTTCAGCAGGCGCTTCGGTACTTCGCGGCTGGCATGCAGAATGAACGTATAGCTGCCTGGTGTCGCCGCGCGCAGCAGGCGGTATTGCCGGTTATCGACGCGCGCATACCGCGAAATCTGCGCAAGGTCGCGGCACACCAGCGTGAAATGATGGCTGGCGTCGACCGCGCGTATGGCGCGCAGGCGATCGACCGCATCCTTGTCATCGAGATGACAACCGAGCGCGTAGCACGAATCGGTCGGATAAACGATGACGCCGCCGCTACGCACGATGTTTGCCGCTTCACGAATCAGGCGTACTTGCGGATTGTCCGGATGGATCGCGAAAAACTGCGCCATGTCAGCCGGCTGGCGGTGACGGCGGCGAAGACGTTCCCGCGGCTTGCACTTCCGTCCAATCCTGCCAGACCGGAACGCAGCCTGCGGGCAATTCAGGCAACGCGCCGACATCTCGGATGCTCTCAAGAGGTCCATGAAAATCCGATCCGACCGATGCGGCCAGGCCAAACCGCCGCGCGTATTCCGCAAACTGCCCGTATTGCTGCGTCGTGTGGCTGCCGGTCACCACTTCGATCGCGTCGCCGCCGAGCGCCTTGAATTCGGTGAACAGCTCGCACAGCGTTTTTTCGTCCACGTCGAGTCGACCCGGATGCGCGATGACGGCAACACCGCCGCTGGCGCTGATCCACTCGAGCGCATCGCTGAGGCTCGCCCATTGGTGGGCGACGTAACCAGGTTTGCCTTCGGCCAGGTACTTTTTGAAGACCGATCTGACATCTTTCGCGTGCCCGCGCTCGACCAGGAAGCGGGCGAAATGGGCGCGGCCGATCATGCGCGGATTCGATACATGCGCTTGCGCGCCGGTCAGACTGCCTTCGATACCCAGCCGGTCGAACTCGGCCGCCATGCGCTCTGCCCGCTCGACACGGCCGTCGCGAA
>JBGTFJ010000091.1:0-8276 GCA_041747355.1 Burkholderiales bacterium | reverse complement strand
TGGATGACGCATCCAACCAGCGCCAAAACGGGCGCGGGTGTCGAAGCCGCGTTCGAGGAACTCGCCCGGCGAATCGCGGGGTAAGGAGCTTGATCGCCCTCCCGCCGCGTGTCGCCGATTCCCTGCAAGCTCTCGTTTATTCGCAGCGAGCGTTAGCCTGGCTGCTCCTGGACTCAACCCTGGTTCTCACAGGCGCGGGCGGCGACCTTCGGAACTACGGGCTTGAGACGCTCGAGGTTGGCGAACCGGCGTGCGAGCAGGCGTTCTTTCTGGAAGGCCTGCTGCCTTTGAACGAGACCCCGTTTCGTCTCAGATCGGTCGAAATGACCTCCGGGCGAGTCGCCGATCTGCACTTCTATGCCGAGCCCCAGGTCGTCTGGATCGTACTGCTCGATGTGACCGCGGAGCGCGACGAGGCCAGGCTCATTCAGCAAAAAGCCTACGAGATGACGCTGATGAGCGAGCGCGAGGCGCAACTCATCAAGAAACTCGAAACCGCCCACCGCGAACTGCAGCAGACCCACAGCGAGCTCACGGAATCGCGCGAAGCCCTGCTGCGCACACACAAAAGGCTGGAGCGGGAACTGGACGACGCGTCCCGCTATGTGCGCTCGATCCTGCCGCCGCCGTTTACCACACCGTTCGTTGCCGACTGGCGCTACGTTCCCTCAACCGAGCTTGGCGGCGATTCCTTCGGCTATCACTGGGTAGACCTCGACCACTTTGCACTTTACTTGCTCGATGTCTGCGGGCACGGCGTTGGCGCGGCGTTGCTGTCGGTTGTGGTCGCCAACACCCTGCGGTCGGAGGCGCTGGCGGGTATCGACTTTCGCGCGCCGGATCAAGTCTTGACGGCTTTGAATCAGGCCTACCAGATGGAGCAGCATGACAACCTGTATTTCACGATTTGGTATGGCGTCTACGACCGCATCAGGCGCCAACTCGAATATGCAGCGGCCGGACATCCGCCCGCGATTCTGGTCGTGGACCAGCCGGAGGGCGGCAAGCGAATCGAAAAACTGCAAGGAATCGGGCCCAGCCTGGGAATCCTGTCAGAGGCGACTTATCACAGTCAGAAATGCGTGCTGCCGTCATCGAGCCGGCTGTTTCTGTTCAGCGACGGGACGTACGAAGTCGACAAAGCGGATGGGGCCATGCTTGAATTCGATGAGTTCCTCACTGTTTTGGTTAAACCGGCGGAAGGTGAATCGGAATTGGACCGCTTGCTGAACTTCGTGCGAGCCTGGCACGGGCCAGGACCGCTCGACGACGATTTTTCCATCGTCAAGCTGGAACTCTAACGCGGGTATGAAACGACCGCCCACCATCATCTACGGACTCGATGACAAGCCGCCGCTTGCCATAACCATACTTACTGGGCTGCAGCATGCCGCGCTGTTATCTATTTTCCTGTTGTTTCCGGTGCTCGCCTGCCGTGAAGCGGGCTTATCGCCGGAAAAGATTATCGATGTCCTGAGCCTTTCCATGCTCGTCATCGCGATCGGCCCGATACTGCAGGCGTTTTCGCGCGGCCCTGTAGGCTCGGGCTTCCTGTGCCCGCCGAGCTTCACCGCCGCCTATCTGCCGGCGTCGTTTCTCGCTCTCAAGACGGGTGGATTGTCATTGATGTTCGGCATGACCATTTTCGCCGGTCTGGTCGAGATGGCTCTATCGCGCCTGTTGCGCCGGCTTCGTCCGTTCTTCCCGCCCGAAATTGCCGGGTTCGTAGTCGCGATGATCGGGGTGACGCTCGGCACCCTCGGCCTGCGCAGCGTGGTGGCCACTGATGCCTCCGGAGACTTAAGTTTCACGCAACTGAGCGTCGCCGGCATCACCCTCGGAACAATGATAGCGCTCAACGTCTGGACCAAAGGAGCGTTGCGGCTCTTCTGCGCCCTTATCGGTATGGCTATCGGCTATGTGGTCGCGGCGATGATCGGAATTCTCCCGGCGGCGGATATAGCTCGCCTGCAAACTGCGCCATTCATCCATTTACCTGATCTGAGCCATCTCGGCTGGTCGTTTGATGCGGCTCTGATAGTCCCCTTCGCGGTGGGAGCATTGGCGGCCTGCCTGAGGGCGATGGGCGATATAACCATAAGCCAGAAAATTAACGACGCGGAGTGGATCCGCCCCGATATGCGCTCGATCAGCGGCGGCGCGATGGCCAACGGCGTCTCCACGCTGATAGCCGGGCTGCTGGGCACGGTCGGCACCAACACCATGACCAGCAATATCAGCCTGAGCGGGACGACGGGGATCACGAGTCGCGTCGTGGCCTATGCCATCGGCGGCATTTTCCTGTCGTTCGCCTTTATGCCCAAAACCGCGACCATTTTCGCCATTATCCCGGCGCCGGTCGTCGGAGCGACGTTGCTGTTTGTATCGTGCCTTGTGTTTATCAATGGACTGTTCATTATTACCTCGCGCATGCTGGACGCTCGCCGCACCTTTGTCATTGGCCTGTCCTTCATGCTTGGGCTGTCGGTTGACCTGATTCCAGGGCTGTTCGCCGAGCTACCTGCGCAGGCCCAGCTATTCACCAGCAGCTCGCTGGTGGTGGGTACGCTGTCGGCGCTCCTGTTGAACCTGATATTTCGCCTCGGCGTTCGCCGCACGCAGACGCTGGTGATCGAGCCGGGTTCGCACGATCCACAGAAAATCGAGGACTTCCTGTCCGCCCAGGGCGCGGCGTGGGGCGCACGGCGCGATATTATCCAGCGGGCAAATTACACGCTCGATCAGACCATCGACACCATCATCGAAGCGTGCAAACCGCAAGGCTCACTTGAAATCGCGGCGAGCTTCGACGAATTCAATCTGAACGTTCGCGTTTCCTATTTGGGCGAACCGCTGGAACTCCCCGACAAGGGTCCGAGTGCCGATGAGATCATGGAGTCGGACGCGGGTCAGCGGAAGCTGGCGGGCTTTCTATTGCGCAAGCTCGCTGATCGGGTACAAGCGACGCACAAATCCGGGCGCTCGACCATCCTGTTTCACTTCGACCACTAACCCAGGAATCCCTGGCGAGTTGCGCTGGCACCACTCGGCAAAAAATGGGCTGCGCGTTGCTTCCCCCGTTCTGTTTGGCGACTACGCCGGCTCGTCCATGCCCGGCTTCCGCGCCTGCGGCTGATCGGTTATCATGTTCCCCGGTTGCGCGGTTGGCTGTCCGGTCTCGCCGTCTTCCATCGTTGGGTTTCCTCGCCGTAGTTCGAAGTTTATTTTTATCTGCCTGGACCGGTCGCAAAGAATTTTTTTGGCAGGCCGATCCAGGAGAATTCATGCCTTTCAGCAAGCTCGGCCTGTGTGCCGAACTGCTCCGTGCAGTAGAGGAGCAGGGTTACACCGAACCGACGCCTATCCAGGCGCAAGTCATACCACCCATCCTGCTCGGCCACGACATCATGGCCGGCGCGCAAACCGGCACCGGAAAAACAGCAGGCTTCGCACTGCCTTTGCTGCACAAGCTCAAAAATCACGCGAACAGCAGCACGTCGCCGGCCAAGCATCCGATCCGCGTACTGATCCTGACGCCGACACGCGAGCTCGCCGCCCAGGTGGAAGAAAGCGTGCGCACCTATGGCAAGTATCTGACGCTGAAATCGGCGACGGTGTTCGGCGGCGTCAATATCGATCCGCAGATAAAAATGCTGCGGACCGGCATCGACATTCTGGTCGCAACTCCCGGTCGCCTGCTCGATCACGTGCAACAGAAAAATGTCCATCTCGGCCGCGTCGAAATCCTCGTGCTGGACGAGGCCGACCGCATGCTCGACATGGGCTTTCTGCCGGACATCAAACGCATCCTCGCGCTGCTGCCGGCGAAACGGCAGAACCTGCTGTTTTCGGCGACGTTCTCCGATGACATCAAGCGACTCGCCGATCAACTGCTGAACTCGCCGGTCTTGATCGAAGTCGCGGCGCGCAACGCGATCGCCGATCTGGTCACGCACAGCGTTTACCTGGTCGAACGCGATCGCAAACGCGAGTTGCTCGCGCACCTGATCAAAAGCGAAAATTGGCAGCAGGTGCTGGTATTCACGCGCACCAAGCACGGCGCCAATCGCCTGGCCACCCAGCTCGATCGCGACGGCATTCGGGCAACAGCGATCCATAGCAACAAGAGCCAGCCAGCGCGCATGGAGGCGCTTGCCGAGTTCAAGAATGGCGAGGTGCGCGTGCTGGTCGCAACCGATATAGCGGCGCGCGGGCTCGACATCGACCAGCTTCCGCACGTCGTCAATTTCGAAATGCCGTACGTTCCGCACGATTACATTCACCGCATCGGTCGCACCGGCCGGGCGGGGGCGAAGGGCGACGCAATTTCGCTTGTTTGCGACGAAGAAAAGGGACTGGTCGCGGATATCGAAAAACTGCTGAAAGCAAAGCTGCCGATCAAAACCATCGGCAATTTTTCAGGCAGCGCGGTGGCGACAACGGCAAAAGCTTCGGCGCCGGCTGCGCAAAGACCGCGTCAACGATCAGGCGCGCGGACTGGCGAAACGAATGCGCGTCCGATCGACATGCCGTATTCATCGCCGCCGGCACGACGGCCATCGGCCAACAGTATCCCCGACGACATTCCGGATGAATTGTTCATTCCTGCCGATCGATCCCGCAGCGCGCGGGACCAAGCGGGCAATGGCGCATCCAAAGCTCGTCCGGACCGTACACCAGCGCCTAACCCTCGCAATCAACGTGCGGTTCCGGCGCTGTTCCTGCCGCCTGCGCCCAAGCGTGAGTCGTCGTAGTACTGCCGCCGCGGTCGAACACGCTTTGAGGGACGACAGAGCGAGCGCGGGTGATTTCTGGCGCGGTTGCGGCTTTCGTCTGCTGGAAAAAGATGCTGCCGGCAGACTCGTGATCACCGATGATTTTCTGCGCGCTTATTTTCAGCGGCCTGAGCTCGCGCCGATCGCCGAATCCTGCGCGGCCGAACGCGTCCTCAACCAAACGCTGCTTGATGATCCGCGCGCCGCGATCGATGATCGGCGTATCGCGGCGCTCGCCGATTCCGATGCGCGTGAAAACTATCGTGTCATGTTGCGCTTTCGCGAGCACCTGCTCGCCGCGCCATCGCTGGAGACGTGTTACTCACGGATGTTCCAGGATCGCGACGTCACCTTGCCGCCGCTCTTTATCGATCAACTAGTGCAGGTCATCCTGCGCAATATCCTCGATGGTTGCGATAATGGTCTGATCGCCCGCGCGGCGGAGCTGTTTTATCGTCAGCAGCGCGTTAATGTGGATCGCGGCAGCGTAATGCTGGCTGACGCGACGACGGTCGCGCTGCACGAATCGGGCAGCGGTCTTGGCAACATCGGAAAGCTCATTATCGAAGCGCAGATGCCGCTGAAAGCCATCGATCTCAACGTGCTCGACGAAGACAACAGCGCCCTGTACTGGCTGCGCGATGAGCGTTACGACACCGTGTTTGCGCTGAACTCAGCGCCCGCGCGCGAAGCTTTTTGCCGTGTCATCGAAACCTGGATCGCGCATTTCCATCAAACCCCGGTGAAAGTGTCGGTGGTGCGCGAGATAGCCCATGATGAATGGATATGGCACGTCGGTCTCGACGCCGAAGCAACCGGCATTTTGAATGATTTGTATAATGGCCTCGACGTTTCCGAAGAGCGGCTGGCGCGCATCCTGGTGTTATTCCGCGTCGACTTTATCGAGCCCTCGCACATGCGCGCCGAACTCGCCGGACAGCCGGTTTTTCTCGGCCTGGCCATGACGCCGGACAATATGGTGCGCATGAAACCGCAGAATCTGCTTGTCAATCTGCCGCTCGCCCGCCGGATTTGACGAGCGCCGGGAACGGACCAATCTTTTGCACTCAGCCTCGATGCCGCCGCGCGCGCGCCTGCAGAAATTGATCGAAAATCCCGATCAGAATTTCGATCTGGCTGAAGCGGCGCTGCTGATCGCCGCCGAGGAATATCCGGATCTCGATATCGCTTCCTGTCTGGGCAGGCTCGACGATATGGCGCATACCCTGAAGCGCCGCTTGCGCCCCGACATCAGCACTGCCGATACCGTCCTGTCGTTGAATCGTTACCTGTTCAAGGAACTCGGTTTCGGCCCGAACCTGGAAGATTATTACGATCCGCGCAACAGCTTTCTGAACGAAGTGATCGAGCGTAAAGTCGGCATTCCGATCACGCTTTCCATCGTTTACATCGAAATCGGACAACGCATCGGGCTACCGCTCGAGGGCGTGTCGTTTCCCGGCAATTTTCTCGTCAAATGCACGGTGCGCGGCGATGCAATCGTGCTCGATCCCTATGCGAAAGGCATATCGTTGAGCCTGGCCGACCTGCAGCAACGGTTGCAGCAGCTTTACGGCGGCGAGACGCCGCCGAAGGCACGGGTGGCGGCGATGCTGGAGTCGGCCAGCAAGAAGGACGTGCTGGTGCGGATGCTGCGTAATCTGAAAGCCATTTACCTCCACTATAACCAGATGCGGCAGGCGCTGTCGGCGGTCGACCGCATTTTGCTGATCGCGCCCGGCGAGATCCCTGAACTACGAGACCGTGGTGCGATCTATCAGAAGCTGGAATGTTTCCGGGCTGCGCTGACCGATTTTCAGCGCTATCTGGAAGTCGAGCCGGGGGCCGAAGATGCCGACGCGATCCGCGAGCGCATCATCGAATTGCAGCGCTCCGCAGCGCGGCTGAATTAGTGTAAACAGGCCCTGAGCTGACGGGCGAACAGACGCTGAAAACGCCGAAGGAGTCCGCGGCGCCGGTACGAAAAATAAGCCGTTGCCGCCGTGTTACGCAGCGCTTCGTTATTCTTGACGTCTTCTACTTTTGTTTTACCGCGGGCTTGACGGCCTCATCCCCAGCCGGGTCGGGCGCAGTGGCTGGCGCGTCGGTCGGCGCCGGATTTTCGGGATTGTCAAAATCCTCGAAGTCCTCAAAATCCTTAAGCGGCGGGCTGCCGTCGTAAACCAGATTGCGTCGCCTCTGCAGGAAGGCATCGCGCAAGAATGTGTAGCGATCGAGAGCGGCCTGCTGAAACACCTTTTCAGCGTTCAGCAGGTTGGCGCGGGTATCGATCGTGCGGCCGCCGCTCAGCCCAATGCGCGCTGAAGTCGGATCGACATAGCTGACCGGGTCGAGGAAAAAATCGCCGACCAGCCCGACCGAATCGCGCACGTTGCTCGGACCGAACAGCGGTAAAACCAGGTAGGGCCCGGTGTCCACGCCCCAGCGGCCGAGGGTCTGGCCAAAATCCTCGTTGTGCTTGGGCAAGCCCATGCGCGATGCCACGTCGACCAGACCGAACAGGCCGACCGTGGAGTTGATGGCGAGCCGTCCGGTATCGGACAGCGCCTGCGAAAATTTGCCTTGCAAGGCATCGTTGACGACGACGATGACATCGTTCAAGTTGGAAAAGAAATTGCGGGCGCCATCCTGTATCGGCATCGGCGCGACGGCCCGGTAGCCGATCGCCACCGGTTTCAAAATGGCCTGATCGAGATTGTCGTTGACCTGGTAGATGCGGCGATTCAGCGGCTCGAGGGGATCGACGCTGCTGCTAGTGCTAGCGCACGCGCTCAGACCAACCGTCGCCGCAAGCGGCAGCGCGACTTTCCAGTTGTTGTTTTTCATAGCACGATCCGTATTAACGTACCGTGCCGATTATAGCTTATTCCATCAACCCGAATACCCGGTGCACACCTCCGAAATCAGGGGGCGCGCATGCTCGATGCGGTCCTTTCCGGGATTTTTCCTTTCTCGTCCGAAATGACGATTTCAACGCGCCGATTTTGCTGGCGGCCGCTCGGTGTCGCATTGCTGACCACCGGGAACGCCTCGCCAAAACCGCGCACATTGATGCGCCCGGGATCGATGCCGGCCGTGACCAGCGCAGCGCGTACGGCATTGGCGCGCCGCTCCGACAAGTCCTGGTTGTAGCTTTCGGCGCCGACGCTGTCGGTAAATCCCTCGACCATCGCCGATCGCTCCGGATACTCGTTCAGGAATTTCGTCAGTTGGTCGATGGCGCGCGAGGCCCCGGGGCGTAATTCCGATTTGCCGGTATCGAACAGCACATCGCTCAGCGTCAAAACCAGACCGCGTTCGGTTTGTTTCGCCTGCAATTCGGAAAGCTGGGACTCCAGCGCAATCGCGCGCTGTTGCATTTGTTCGGCGCGCTCGCGCGCGGCCTGTGCTTCGCGCGATTGTTCGAGCGCCTGATCGCGCGCGGACTGCGCTTCGCGTGCGCGCGCTTCGGCGATCAGGCGCGCTTGTTCGGCATCCTGC
>JBGTFJ010000090.1:0-5952 GCA_041747355.1 Burkholderiales bacterium | reverse complement strand
CGCGTCGATGGCGCGCTCGGCTTCATCGCGCAGGCGCCGTATGCGCGACGAGATACGCGCCGCAAAAATAAACAAGGTCAGCGCACCGATCAGAAACACCGCGAGAATGATCGTGAACAAGCGTTCGAGCGCAAGATTTTTCACAGTCAGAATCGCGTTGGTCGTTTCCTCGACGACGACCGCGCCCATGACCTGGTCGTCGATCCAGATCGGGTGAGCGGCGGAAAGAATGACAGCGCGATTATCGGGCGTCAGTCGCCAGCGCGTCGTCAGCGAACCCGATAGCGCGCCGGCTATTTCCCGGCCGGCAAGCTGCGAAGCCTCGCTGAGCTCATCGCGAAAATCATCGGTGGGCTGGCGCAGCACGCGCGCGTAAACCGGTCGCAGAACCTGCTCTTCGGCGCGCTGCAGGGCGTGCATCAGACCGGTCGGCGGCGCGATTGGGATGCGATCGGTATGGTCCCACCCCTTGAGACTGCCGGCCTGCGCCAGCACGCGGTGACGGGCATCGACGACCCATATTCGCGATGTCGTCCGCATCAGTCCTTTCAGAATCAATTCGATCTCGGATGACGGAATAAAAACCCTGGCAAGCTCCTCGATGGTGTCCGTGCCGGAGGTGCCTATCACCGCTTCGATTTCGTGCGTGCTGTCATTATCGACATCGGCGATGGCGAAGCCGACCCTCGTGCCTATCACGCTGAGCGGCACGCGGATTTCAAGATTGTAGCCTTGCTCGGTCGGCCGCCAGACGCCGCGGAAACGCGTCTCGACGCGGACGACTTGCGTCGTGTCCAGCCCCGACGCCAGTTGATAGGCAACGATTGCGCCGCCTTCGGCAAGCGTGATCGCGTAACGCGTAAATCCGCTGTCGCGCGTGGCGATTGCGACGCGCAAATGGTCGCCGCGATCCACCCGCGGGCTTTTCAACGAACGCAGAACGATATGGTCATCGTTGACGAGAAACATCGCATACAGGTACTTGCCGAGACGGCCGACATTGTGGCTGAAGGACAGCGAAGCCGGTGTGTGGATCGCGCTGTTTTCGAGCAGATCGCCCTCGCCATACGAGCGCGCGAAATCGCCGTGTTCGTTCCAGTCGTCGAGCCGCCCGTCGAGCTGGATCGGCGCCGGCAACGAGCGCACATAAACATCCGTATAGCTCAAACCCGGATCTCCGACTTCGAATAATTTCGGCCTATCGTGCAGCGCGGTTGCCACAGCACGCGCGGTTCCAGCCAGCGTTTTCTCCTGACCCTGGCGCAGGAATTTTTCCATCTCGGTAACGTATCCATAGCCGAGCCAGGGGATCGTCAGCAGCAGGCCCGATACCAGCACGAGTTTGCTGCGTATGCCGAACACATAGCGGAAGCGCTTCATATCCGATCCAGCATTGCGTATCAGGACGGGCGCTTCTTCACGACGTGCTGCATGTTCCACCGATAGCCCATGCCGTACACGGTTTCGATGCAATCGAACCCGGCTTCGATCGCGCCGAACTTCTTGCGGATTCGCTTGATGTGCGAGGTGATCGTACTGTCGTCGACGACCAACTCGGCTTCCTGCATCAACTGATCGCGATCCTTGACGTGACCCGGAAACTTGGCGAGCGCATGCACCATCCAGAATTCGGTCAAAGTCAGCGCGACCGCCGTCCCGTCCCAGTAGGCCGTGATGCGCTTCATATCGAGAGTCAGCGGCGCGCGTTCGAGAATGTCTTCGGTCGCCGGCGGCGTTTCCATGATGTCGGCGCGCCGGAACAGCGCCGAAATGCGCGCCAGCAAATGCGGCAGGCTGATGTCCTTGGTCAGATAATCGTCTGCGCCCATGCGCAAGCCCGAAACCGTGTCGAAATCGCTGTCTCGCGCAGTCAGAAAAATAA
This sequence comes from Burkholderiales bacterium, assembly GCA_041747355.1. Classification (GTDB taxonomy): domain Bacteria; phylum Pseudomonadota; class Gammaproteobacteria; order Burkholderiales; family JACMKV01; genus JACMKV01. The sequence continues at coordinate 4,070 of JBGTFJ010000090.1, read as the reverse complement.
TAGGCAGCGTCGCCGACATCGCGCGCAACTCGCGGCACAAGGTAAAGCCGCCGTCGACCTCGTCGTCAAGGCCGATATCGATCAACGCCAGATTCGGCAGGCGCGTTTTCAGCGCCTGCACAGCGTGGATACGAGTCGCATACGTCGCGACTTCGTAACCCTGCTGTCGCAGCACATCGGCGTAGTTTTCTCGTATCGCCGGCTCGTCCTCGACGATGGCTATCCTGCGGCTCATTGCTTCTCCATTCCGCCTATAATCTACTTAATGTTGTATTTATAGTATTTTGTATAATTTAATGTAATTACTTTACAGAGTTGCCATTTTCTTGCCATAATTCATCATTGCTTTTGCTTTTTCTCGCAGCTTCGAGCCATCTTCGCGGGTTTTAATTGACCACGCAAGCGGCTCGATGTAGCGGGCCGGGTTAACAACCCGCGGAGGGAAAGCGATGAAGAATCTGGTGTGCGAACTGACTGGTCGTGAAGTCGACCGCGAGCGCAGTGCTGGATGTGAGTGCGGTGAGTGCAAACGATGCCTGAAGCAACGGGGAAACCCGAACAAAGTCGTATTGCGGCGGCGCCGGGCATGGCTGCGTTATTGCACGCAGACATATTTTCGCTGGCCAGATTGCGGCAGTCATCTAGACGCGTGAAGGAATCCAGGCGAGGAACTCAAGGGAGATAATTTGAAAACCAGGAATTCGATGCTGCTCGATTTTTGCGGAACCATTTTCGCGAGCCTCGTCACAGGCCTCGTGTGCAGCACCTTGATGGCGGCGCTGGTTTTGATTTTAACGCACAGCGCTGCCGCGGGGATTCAGTAAAGTCCACCCACAAGGTCGGGTTGAGGGGTCCTGAAACAAGTCCACCATCGGGAACGACAACCTGGTCCACGTCTCCCTAATGCAAAATCGCCGCGGCGAGATCGATTTCGCCGTGCTGCTCGAAGGGTACTTTCCATTTGTTCTCGCCCACGATTGCGTCGCCCCTGAGGCGGTAGCGCAACTCGCCTTTCAATGCACTTTTGACCTGCCGCAGCAATCCGCCGAGATTGCTGATCGCCTCGACCTCCACCACATCCGATCCATACCCCGGCACCGTGACCGATCGGTTGCTGACGCCGGTCGCGAATGGCTGATCGTTGATCTCGATCACATAGTTCAGCGCATGGATCGGCAGCGCGAAATCGTTCGGATTCTGTACCCGCAACTCCAGCTTGAAACGCTGCTCGAACAGGTTCGCACCGGTCAGACTCAAGCCCGCGACGCTTAATCGCGGCGGCTCGGTATTCAGCGGAAGGCCGCTGCACGCGGCAAGCCAACCTATGGCGATCAAGGCGGTCAAACTTTTCATGCGCATTTTTCGAGCCCCGTAGTGAAGTCTGCAAGCGGCGCCGCGAAGATTCATGTCGGCACTTCGGGATGGATGTACAAAGACTGGCACGATGCTTTTTATCCGGAAGATGTCCCGAAGGCGGCGCTGCTCGAATACTACTCGCGTCAATTTACCAGCGTCGAAATCAACGCGACGTTTTACCGGTTGGCGACGGCGAACGCGGTCAAGAACTGGCGCGAAAAAATAGCCGGCGATTTCGTCTACTCGGTCAAAGGCGGGCGCTTTATTACTCATATGAAGCGGCTCACGGATCCCGAGCTGGCGCTGCAAAGATTCTTCGAGCGCATCGAACCATTGCAATCGCGGCTGGGCCCGATTCTGTGGCAGTTACCGCCTACGTTGTCCAGGGATACCGATCTGCTCAAAACTTTTGTCGGCCATCTGCCTCTCCGGTATCGGCACGCGATCGAGTTTCGCCACCCTTCATGGTTGCGCGCAGATGTGTTCGACGTTCTGCAAAAATACGACATTGCCCAGGTCTGGATCAGCTCGCTGGCGATGCCGCGGCGCTTTGATGTCACCACTGATTTCATCTACCTGCGGTTTCATGGACTCGAGCAAGGCTACCGCCACAACTATACCCGGGACGAGCTTTCGCCGTGGGCGCATCAGCTACTCACGCGCAGCAAGCAGGGACTTAGGGCCTTTGTTTACTTCAACAATGACGGTAATGCGCGGGCGCCGGAAAACGCGAAATTGTTGCGCGAGATGCTGGGTAAGCATGCTTGTTTACCGTCGGTCGAGTAGCTTCGCTCAGTCAATGCGTCAGGGAACCTCGTATCGGGTGCGCTTCATCGATTTTCCTGCTTCGCCACCGCCGACCTGATCTGGTCGAGCGCCGAAGGATCATCGAGCGTCGTCAGATCGCCCGCTTCGCGGCCTTCGGCGAGCGCCTGTATGCTGCGCCGGAGCAATTTTCCGGAGCGCGTTTTAGGCAGCAGCGTTAAAAAATGCACGCGCGATGGCCGCGCGATGGCGCCTAGTCTGGCATCGACGACCTTCATCAGCGCTTTCTCCATTGCGGCCCTGCCCGCCTCGTCCTGCGCTTGTGTCGCATCTTTGAGCACGACAAAAGCCATCACTGCCTGGCCCTTGACCTCATCGTGGACACCGACCACAGCGACTTCGGCGACTGCGTTATGCGAGCTGATCGCTTCCTCGATTTCTCGCGTGCCGAGACGATGACCGGCGACGTTGATCACGTCATCGGTGCGCCCCATGATGAAGTAATAGCCATCGGCGTCCCGCGTCGCCCAATCGAATGTCGAATAGGTAAGCGTATCGAAATTTCTAAAATAGGTTTCGACGAAACGCTCGTCATCGCCCCAGATGGTGGATAAACATCCGGGCGGCATCGGCGGGACGATCGCGAGCACGCCCTTCTCATCCGCGCCGACTTCTTTGCCGGTCGCTTCATGCAATAGCCGAATGTCATAACCATAAACCGCGAAGCTCGGCGAACCGAATTTGCGCGGCGTTTTCTCGACCCCGGGGACGCTGGACAGAATCGGCCAGCCGGTTTCGGTTTGCCAGTAATTGTCGACAACTTCGACGCCCAGCGCATCGGCTATCCAGCGCGCGGTCGGCTCGTCGAGCGGTTCGCCGGCGAGGAACAGGTACTGCAGAGAACTGACATTGTGTTTTTTGAGATACGCAGCGTCCTGTTTCTTCAGCACGCGAATCGCCGTCGGTGAAGTAAACATCACGCTGACCCGGTTTTCTTCGACAATCTTCCACCAGATACCCGGGTCGGGACGAATCGGAAGCCCCTCGTAGACGATCGTCGCCGAGCCATTGATCAGCGGCGCGTAAACGATGTAGGAATGACCGACCACCCAGCCGATATCGCTCGATGTAAACATCGTCTGCCCGGGAGCGCAGCAAAAAATGTGCTTCATCGATGCCGCCAGCGCGACGGCATGGCCGCCGGTATCGCGTTGCACGCCTTTCGGTTTTCCGGTCGTGCCCGAGGTGTACAGGATGTACGAGGGCTCGCTCGATTCGAGCCATTCGACTGCTACTTCCGCGCCATCGCACTTTGCCGCCTGCTCGGCGTAATCGAGATCGCGCCCCGCTGTGCGCGACATGCCTTTGTCCAGCCCGCGATCGACGATCAGCACGTGCTTCGGCGGTGATTCAGCCAAACGCAACGCTTCGTCGACGAGAGGCTTGTACGGTATGGTTTTGCCGCCGCGCATACCTCCGTCCGCGGTGATCATAAGCCGGGGCGCGGCATCGTCGATGCGCGTTGCCAGGCTGCCCGAGGCAAATCCACCGAACACGACCGAGTGAATCGCGCCCAGCCGCACGCAAGCGAGCATCGCGAAAACCGCTTCGGCTATCATCGGCATGTAAATCAGCACGCGGTCGCCTTTTGCAATGCCGAGATTTTTCAGCACCGCGGCGAAGCAGTTGACCTCAACGTATAGTTCGCGAAACGTGTAGGTTTTCTGCTGGCCGGTCTCGGTCGAAATATAGATCAGCGCTTTCTGATCACCACGCGTTTCGAGATGACGATCGACCGCGTTATGGCACAGATTGGTCTTGCCGCCGACGAACCATTTCGCGAAAGGCGGCTTGCTGTAATCGAGCACGGCCTCGAACGGTTGCTGCCAGTCGATAAGCGCAGCCTGCTCGCGCCAAAAAATTTCGCGATCGGTGAGTGAGCGATGATG
>JBGTFJ010000089.1:0-2631 GCA_041747355.1 Burkholderiales bacterium | reverse complement strand
TCGATTCCTCGGCGCGTGCTTGTGGGCAAACCAGCACTGAGAAAGCCAGCAATCCGCAGAGCGAAAACCGTAATGAGTTCGACGCAGCGGCAATTCCGATGCGCTTGCCGTGCACTGGTTGCGTTCGAAGCATGGTTGCATTCATTGTTTCTCGAAAAGAAATTTTCTATCAGTCAATTTCGCGCGAACCAACAGCTGACCAGGCACGTTGTCGCCACGGCGCTGCTCAGTATCCGCAAGAATCTAACTGCCCCTGCGGGCCAGCCAAATCCCGGCCAGCACGATGGCGCCGCCTGCGAACTGTAGCGCGCCGATCGCCTCCCCGAATAGCGCCCATGCGAAGATCGTCGCCGTCACCGGCTGGATGAGTAGACTCAATGAGGACAGGGAGGCCGGGAGGTGCGCGAATGCGTAGGCGATCAGCCCCTGGCCCAGAATCTGGGTGACGAGTGCGAGGCCGACCAGCACCCACCATCCGTTAGCCGATTGCGGAAGAAACGGCTGCGGTGAAAGGAGCGCGATCGGTAGCAGCACTACTGCGGTGATAGTCGTGCTCCATGCCATGAGTCTTGCCGTGGAAGCCTTCGCGTCGCGCGCGCGACCTTGACCAAGAGCAGGTATCCGGCGTAGCTGACCGCGGCGAGCGCGGCGAGCGCGTCACCCAGCAGCTTGGTGCCGCCCACAGCGAAATTTGGCCCGACGAGCACGAACATACCGACAATGGCGATGATCATCGCCACCACAAACGTGCGCGTCACCGTCCGCCGCCACAAGAGCCAGCCGGCGAGCGTGACAAAGACGGTCGCCAGGTTGAGGAGCAGCGCGGCGTTCGCGACCGACGTATACATGATCGACCAGTGCCACACGCCGAGATCGCAGGCGAAGAAGAGACCACAGCCGAGTATCGCGCCGAATGGCGTACCCGCTTCCGGTTCCGAACTACGCACGTGCCACGCCCACACGAATAGCAGCGGCGCGGCGAGTGCGGTGCGCCAGAACGCGCTGGCCACCGGTTCTGTTTCCGCGATTCGCACGAGGATCGGGGCGAAACCGATCGCGCAGCCTCCGGTCAGCAGGCAGAGAAACGCGGCTGTGGAGATGGGTGACAAGCGGGCGGTCTCTGCTGACTCGGTGCTCATCGTCTCGCGCTCCCCAAGTGCGTTTGGATTAAGGAACCTAAGCCGCCTTGCGGAATGTCAGATTAATGCGATGGCCTCCCAGCGCGGGATGATGCCCCTCCTTGAGAGGCAGCACGCCATGATAGCGTAGCCGGTCCGTCCCGCCCCAGACCACCACGTCGCCATGCGCGAGGCGTATACGCGCCGCCTTGTCGGCTCTGTTCCCGCCGCCGAACAGGAACACAGCCGGGATACCGAGCGACACGGAGACGATGGGTGCGTCGAAATCTCGCTCGTTCTTGTCCTGATGCAGCGACAACCGCGCGCCAGGGTCATAGTGATTGATCAGGCAGGCATCGGGCACGAAGCCATGAAAGCCCGCCTGCGTTGCCGCATTCTTTGCAAGCTGCAGAAACGCATCCGGCATTGATGGCCAGTCGCGGCCGCTTTCCGGATCTTTGGTGTCGTAGCGATATCCGGTTCTGTCGGTGACCCAGCCCAACGCGCCGCAATTCGTCATCGCGACTGACATGCGAAAGCCGCCAGGCGTGATCATATGGCGCAGCGGAGCCTGGGCGATGACATCGTGCAGCGCGGTCAGGAGCTCGGCTTCGTCCGATATGGCAAAGCCGCGCAACACCCACGCGCCCGGACCCAATCGCTCGCGCCGCGACACGGTCTTATCTTCAATATCGAATAGGTCCAGCTTCATCAACCGCTCAGGTGGCATCGTGGAAAATGATGCCGACCGTGTGCCGTTGCCCGGAGCGCACGCGGCTGACGCCGTGCCGAAGCTTGACGCCGTACACACCACGCGCGCCCTGCACCGGACGCTGATTGACGGCGAAGATAACAGCGTCACCTTGGCTCAAGGGAACGACTTCGGGCCGCGACTGCATGCGCGGGCGCTGCTCGGTCATGACAAATTCGCCGCCGGTGAAATCGCGTTCGGGTTCGGACAGCAGGATCGTGAGTTGCAGCGGGAACACGTGCTCGCCGTAGAGATCTTGATGCAGGCAGTTGTAATCGCCCGGGCCGTACTGCAGCAACAGCGGCGTCGGCTTGGTCTGGCCCGCCTTATGGCAGCGCCCGATGAAATCGCCGTGCTGCTCAGGGAAACGAACATCGATACCCATTGCCGTGTTCCAGCGATTCGCAACTGACGCAAGGCGCGGGTAGGTAGCTGTGCGCAGCTCCGCAACGATGTCCGGCAGAGGGTAATTAAAATACTTGTACTCGCCGCGTCCGAAGCCGTGCCGCGCCATGATTACGCGGCTGCGGAAAAGCTCATCCATTGGGTACAGTGCCGCCAACGCCTCGCACTCATCCGCGGCGACCAGGCGCTCGACCAGTGCGCTGCCTTGGGCATCGAGGTCGTGCGACACCTTTTCCCAATCGATCGAATTCACTCGCTCCGCTACATTCTTTATCGAAGCAGTTCCTGGCCGCCGGATTGCGGCTGCGTTCTTGTCTCGCGCGTTCATGCCGTTGCCTCACGGTCGAGCAGCGCGCG
>JBGTFJ010000088.1:0-3199 GCA_041747355.1 Burkholderiales bacterium | reverse complement strand
CTCCTATCGTTTACGACGCGAGCCGCTAATCTATTGGATGGCCAACGCGTTTCAACGCATCGAAATTCCACCAGATGATGAATGCCTTGCCGACGATATTCTGCTCCGGGACAAAGCCCCAGTAGCGGCTGTCGAAGCTGCTGTCGCGATTATCGCCGGTCATGAAGTAATGGCCTCGCGGGACCGTGCAACTCAAGGCGGCGTCATTGTAGACGCAATTTTCGCGCTGCGGAAACTGGCGCACGCCGGCCACTTGCAGATTCGGCGCTTCGGGTTGTACCAGGGTTGAATACAGGTGCTCGCCGAGCTTCTCCTGACGTAGCTGTGAAGTCACGAAATCGAGACCACTTTCGACATAGCTGTAATCGCCCAGGGGCTCCAGGGGCACCGCTTCGCCATTAATCGAAAAGCGCTTGTTCCGGTATTCGATCCTGTCGCCGGGGAGGCCGATCACGCGCTTGATATAGTCGAGCGACGGATTTTCCGGATAGCGGAAAACCATCACGTCACCCCGTTTCGGCTCGCCAACGTCGACGACCTTGACGTTCAGGATCGGCAGGCGCAGACCGAAAGCATATTTGTTGACCAGAATGAAATCGCCGACCAGCAAGGTCGGGATCATCGAGCCCGACGGAATCTTGAACGGCTCGACCAGAAACGAGCGCAGTATGAAAACGATGAGGATGACGGGAAAGAAACTTTTCGGGTACTCGACCCACCACGGCTCTTTGCCGGCTGGTCCGCGCCGCTTCTGCAAAACCCAGCGGTCTAGCAACCAGATGCTGCCTGTCACGAGCAGCAGGATGAACATGATCCAGGCGAAATTCATGGCTGGAAACCAAGGGTCAAGGGGCAAAGGTCAGGGGCCGGCAAGACCTCGCGACGGCAAACGTACGAGTTGTTGAACTGCCTGACCCCCGCTCCTTCCCTGATCCCCGATCCCTGATACCTGGTCTTGAACCGTGATCTTAACCCCTGACTCCCGATCCCTGATCTCTGATCCCTGATCCTCATTTACTCTCCGTTTGCAATATCGCCAAAAAAGCCTCCTGGGGGATCTCGACATTGCCGACCTGCTTCATGCGTTTCTTGCCGGCTTTCTGTTTTTCGAGCAATTTCTTTTTGCGCGTGATGTCGCCACCATAGCATTTGGCGAGCACGTTTTTGCGCAACGCCTTGATGGTTTCGCGCGCGATGATGTGCGAACCGATGGCCGCCTGCACGGCGACATCGAACATCTGCCGCGGAATCAGTTTCTGCATGCGAGCCGCCAGATCGCGCCCGCGATACTGGGAGCCTGCGCGATGCACGATGGTCGATAGCGCATCGACCTTGTCGCCGTTGATCAGGATGTCGAGCTTGACGAGATCGGCGGCGCGAAATTCCTTGAACTCGTAATCCATCGACGCATAACCGCGGCTGACCGATTTCAGCTTGTCGAAAAAATCGACGACGACTTCGTTCAGCGGAATTTCATAGGTCAGCATGACCTGGCGGCCGAGGTATTGCATATTGCGTTGCGCGCCGCGCTTCTGCGTGCACAAGGTGATCACGGCGCCGAGATACTCCTGCGGCACGAGGATAGACGTCGTGATGATCGGCTCGCGGATTTCTTCGATTTTCGAAGGATCGGGAAGCTTCGATGGATTCTCTATCTCGCCGGTCGTGCCGTCACGCAGCAGCAGTTGATAGATCACGGTCGGCGCCGTCGTGATCAGCTCCATGTCGTATTCGCGCTCGAGCCGCTCCTGCACGATGTCGAGGTGCAACAGCCCGAGAAACCCGCAGCGAAAGCCGAAACCCAGCGCCTGTGAGGTTTCCGGTTCATAGCGCAGCGACGCGTCGTTCAACTGCAGCTTCTGCAGCGCATCGCGCAGCGCGTCGTACTGATTCGATTCGACCGGATAAAGCCCGGCAAAAACCTGCGGCTTGATTTCGCGGAAACCGGGCAAGGCTGCGGTCGCCCGTCGATCGGCCAAGGTCACCGTGTCGCCGACTTTGGCCGACTGCAGCTCCTTGATGCCAGCGATAATAAAGCCGACTTCGCCAGCGGCAAGCTGCGGCCGAGGCTTGCCCTTCGGCGTGAATACACCAACCTGCTCGCACAGATAGATGGCGCCATTCGACATCAGCAAAATCCTGTCTTTGGGTTTCAGGCTGCCCTGAAACACCCGCACCAGCATGACCACGCCGACGTAGTTGTCGAACCAGGAATCGATGATCAGCGCCTGCAGCGGCGCATCCCGATCGCCCTTCGGCGACGGTATGCGCGCGATCACTGCTTCCAGAATATCAATGACGCCGAGCCCGGTTTTGGCGCTGGCGTGCAATGCGTTTTGCGCGGGGATGCCGACGATGTCTTCGATTTCCTCGATCACGCGCGCGGGTTCGGCCGACGGCAAATCGATCTTGTTCAGGACCGGCACGACTTCGACGCCCTGCTCGATCGCCGTGTAGCAGTTGGCGACGGTCTGCGCTTCGACTCCCTGGGAAGCATCGACGACCAGCAGGGCCCCTTCGCAGGCCGCCAGCGAGCGCGAAACTTCGTACGAAAAATCGACGTGGCCCGGCGTGTCGATCAGATTCAACAGGTAAGCCTGGCCATCGCGGGCGCGATATTCGAGCGCCGCGGTCTGCGCCTTGATCGTAATGCCGCGCTCGCGCTCGAGCGCCATCGAATCGAGCACTTGCTCTTCCATCTCGCGATCGGACAGGCCGCCGCACAACTGGATGATGCGATCGGCGAGCGTCGATTTACCGTGATCGATGTGGGCGATGATGGAAAAATTGCGGATGTGCTGCATGAGCAAAGCGGTGAACGGCGAAACAGTGAACGGATTCAGAAAAAAGGGCACTGCCCGTGCCCTTTTACTTAGGAAGCCGCGATTTTAACGGATTCAGGGAGCCGCGTCGCGCCAGTTTCCTGGCTCCCCCATTTACCGTTCGCTGTTCGCTTTTCGCTGTTCACTCATATCAGCCTCCAATCTGCAGCGGAATATAAATCGAACTTCCATCGCGCTGGATCAGAAACGCGATGTTGCGGCCTTTCCCGTAATCCTTGAGAAGGACGGCAAACTGCTCGACCGACTTGACATCCCGATCGTTAATCGCAATCAGGACATCCCCGCGCCGGATGCCTGCTCGCCCGGCGACTCCCCGCGCGTCTTCGACAAGAATGCCGATGCCATCTTTATTTGCT
>JBGTFJ010000087.1:0-3851 GCA_041747355.1 Burkholderiales bacterium | reverse complement strand
CGATGGCTCTCATCGATTCGCCCTGTTTATGCAGACGGTAGAGTTCAATGCGTTCGGCTAAAGTAAGCTGTTCATAGCGGGTTCCCATGGCAACACCTTATATCGGTGTTGCACTTGTTTCGTGAATTCAGGGAATCCAGCGGCGTCCGTGAGACACTGGGTTCCGCCGGAGCCTGCTCTCGAAATGTTTGAATCGGGCGGGGACCACGCAGCAGTAGAACCATCGGTTGCAGTCATCAAAACGGCAACGCCGCGTCTGGCTTGGCCTTCAATAACACGCCGCGAAAATCTTCCTGTATCCGCTTTAGCGCAGCCTTGTCGTCGGCTTCGAAGCGCAGCACGATGACCGGTGTCGTGTTCGACGAGCGGGCGAGGCCGAAGCCGTCCGCGTATTCGACGCGCAAACCGTCAAGCGTAATCACCTCCTTCGGATTATCGAAGCGCGCGGTCTTTTGCATCTCGGCGATCAGCGCGTAGTTTTCGCCTTCCTTGAGCTTGATCTGCAATTCGGGCGTGCTGACCGCGTCCGGCAGGTTGTGCAGCGTGGCGCTGATATCGGATTGCTTGCTCAGGAATTCGAGCAGGCGCGCGCCGGCATACAGGCCGTCATCGAAGCCGTACCAGCGTTCCTTGAAGAAAATGTGGCCGCTCATCTCGCCGGCGAGAAGCGCACCGGTCTCTTTCATCTTGCTTTTGATCAACGAGTGGCCGGTTTTCCACATCACCGGTTCACCGCCGTGCTGTTTGACCCACGGCGCCAGATTGCGCGTGCATTTCACATCGAAAATAATTTTGGCGCCAGGGTTGCGCGCAAGCACATCGGCAGCGAACAGCATCAGTTGCCGATCCGGATAAATGATGCTGCCGTCTTTGGTCACAACGCCGAGACGGTCACCGTCGCCATCGAATGCGAAGCCGATTTCGGCCTCACCGCTCTTCAGTTCCTTGATTACATCGGCAAGGTTCTCCGGCTGCGAAGGATCGGGATGATGGTTCGGAAAATTGCCGTCTACATCGCAGAACAGCTCGGTGACTTCGCAGCCGAGTTTGCGATACAGCTCGGGCGCATAAGCGCCGGGAACGCCGTTGCCGCAATCGACGACGACATGCATTTTGCGCGCGAGCTTGACGTCGCCGGTTATGCGATCCAGATAAGCGGGCGCGATGTCGTGTTTGCGGTAACTGCCGCTGCCGCTCGCAAGATCGTTATTCGCGATGCGCGAACGCAGCGCCTGGATCGCATCGCCGGACAAGGTCTCGCCGCCGAGCACCATTTTCAGACCGTTGTAATCCGGCGGGTTGTGGCTGCCCGTGACCATGACGCCGGAGTGGGTTTTGAGTTCGTGCGCGGCGAAATAGACCATCGGCGTCGCCACCAGACCGACATCGATGACATCGATGCCGCTTTTCTGGATACCGCGCGCCAATGCCGCGGAAAGATCGGGCCCGGAGAGCCTGCCATCGCGGCCGATCGCGATCGCCTTCTGATTGCGCGCCTTGGCTTCCGAGCCGAGCGCATGACCGATCGCCTCGACGATTTCGGACGTGAAAGTTTTGCCGACCACGCCGCGAATGTCGTAAGCCTTGAAGATTTCCTGCGGAAGATTTTTCATTGAGCGATACCTGGTTGGGAGCGGTAGACGATAACATTCCTGATCGCGACGAATCAAACGCGCGGCAAATACTGCGTCAACAAGCCGTTCGTGGTGAGCTTGTCGAACCATGAGCGGCTCCCTCCACCCTTCGACGAGCTCAGAGCCTGCCCTCGAATGCTTTAGTCGAGGGGCAAACGGCCTGTTCTAGATGCAGGCTCAAACTGAGGCACTACCGCGCTGCCGCTCCGTATCGAAGAAGCGCAGCAGACGCTGCGGCAACCACATCAGATGACCCGGGAACCGGCCGCTGACGAATCCGACATGACCGCCGGTCGATGGAAATTCGCGCGTGACGTAATCGGATACTTCGCTCGCGACAGGCAAATATTCAGCGGGCAAAAACGGATCGTTTCTTGCGTTGACGAGCAGGGTCGGCACGCGAATATCGACGAGACCGGGCTTGCTGCTGGCGCGCGTCCAGTAATCATCGGTGTCCTTGTAGCCGTGCAGGGGTGCGGTGACGAGATTATCGAATTCACGCAAAGTGCGCGCACGCGAAACAGCTTTCGCGTCATACAGCCCGGGATGATCCTTTAGTTTGTGCAGCGATTTGCGGCGCAGCGTTCGCAGGAAATGCCGGGTATAGAGCCGGTTGAAGCCGCGCGAGAGCCCATCGCCGGCGGCGCGCAGATCGACCGGGGCGGAAACCGCGGCGGCGGCATCGATCACACCCTGGGCGCCAACTCGCTCTTCCGCCAGCCATTTGAGCAAGGCGTTGCCGCCCAGCGAAACGCCGGTGACGAAAAGCGCCGGTTCACAGTGGTCGGGCCCGCGCTGATTCGCTTTGATCCGGCGCAGGATCCAGTCGATTTCGGCCGCGTCGCCGGAATGATAAAAGCGCGGCAACAGATTGGCTTCGCCGCTGCAGCCGCGGAAATGCACGACCACGGCGCGCCAGTTCCGCTGCAGTACGGCCGCCATCATGCTGCGAGCATAGTGCCCGTCCGAGCCGCCTTCGAGGCCATGGAACAGCACGACCAGCGGTTCGTCGGCGCCGCCCGCGAGCCAATCGAGGTCGATAAAATCGCCGTCGGGCGTGTCCCAGCGCTCGCGCCGGTAAGCGATGCGCGGCGCGGGAGCGATCTTGGCGTAGATGGTTTGCAGGTGGCCGCCGGGAAGCCAGAATGGCGCGCAGTAAGCTGGGCTTTCGATCAAGCGGAAGAAGCGCGAGGATTGGAGGATTTCATCATGGCTGACGCATTATAACGGACGGCAAAATGAGCCCGGCGCCGGCTCGCCCCAATGGGCGAAAAATCGCTTTCCGCAAATGCGGCGAAACGCTAGAATCAGTCCAGATCAACCCATCCTCTCGACTGCACATGCCGAAAGCCTCGCCATGAGCAACCGCTTCCGCCGCACCCGCTGCTGTAAAGGGTAACCCTCGCGATAGTCGCAGCGGCCTTCTTACGGTCGCCGCTACCAGCCAACGCGGGCGACGCGTCCAAAAGTACGACACCCGATTCAACGACAAGGTCGACCGGAACTGCCGCGGTGCCTGAAGCCGCATCCGGTAAAGCTTCGGCGGCTCCGGTGGATGCCTCGGCGTTCAAGGATTTCGATCGCAAGCTGCAGCCTTTAAGCCAGTGGAAAGACGAATTCATGGTCGTCTACTTCTGGGCGACGTGGTGCAAGTCGTGCCGCGCCGAAACTCCGGAATTGATCGCGCTGCACAACAAATACAAAGACAAGGGTGTCGCGGTCATCGGCATTTCGATCGACAACACCGATAAGGTCAAGGCGTTCGCCAAGGAATATCAGATTCCGTATCCGCTTCTGATCGGCAGCCAGGACGCGATGGATCTCTCCAAAAAAATGGGTAACAAGGTCGGAGGGTTGCCGTTCACCATCATGGTCAACAGCCGGGGTGAAGTCGTCAAAACGATTCTCGGCGAGTTGCCGCACGGACAGCTCGAAGAAATCATGGTGTCATTGATGCAGCAGAAGTCGTAGTCGCGGGACGCAGTAAAGACGCTCGAAGAAAGTCCAACAAGGAGGAGTCATGAAGAGGTTTATCAGCCCCGGTACAAAGCGGTTCAAGCAGCGCCTGGCTTCAGTGGCCGCTGCGCTGGCCGTGAGCTTCGCCATACCAGCCGGCACCGCGCAGGCAGCGGCGGAACAGAAAGCAGCGACCGACAAGGATGCCATCTGGGTCGTCGATCCGTCGCCGGTCAACTGGCTGTGGATTACCTGGAACAC
>JBGTFJ010000086.1:0-1746 GCA_041747355.1 Burkholderiales bacterium | reverse complement strand
AACGAGCTGTCCTGCTCCTCGTCGACGACAATGAGCCCTAGCCTCGCCAGCGGCGTGAAAACGGCAAGCCGCGTGCCAAGCACGATCTGCGCGTGGCCGGCCTGGGCGGCGAGCCAATTAGCCGTGCGATCGCCAGCAGCGAGACTGCTGTGCAGCGTGACCAGGTTTGCCTGTGGAAAACGCACTCGGAAACGGCTTTCGAGTTGTGGCGTCAAGGCGATTTCCGGAACCAGCACGAGCGCCTGTTCGCCCGCCATGAGTACGCGCGCGATCACACGCATGTAGATTTCGGTCTTGCCGCTGCCGGTGACCCCGTGCAGCAACCACACGTTGAAGCCTGGCTGCTCGGCGAGAATGGCGTCGACGGCAGTTTGTTGTTGGGCCGTCAGCTTCGGTTCCGTGATCTCTGCATGGCAAGTCGACGTTACGGCGGGTGCGGCGAATTTCTCGACCCAGCCCAGCGCGCTCATTTCGAGCAGGGCCTTGAGGGCGCGCGGCGAAATCGCGCGCGCTTCATCTTCCGCGATTTCGGACTGCTTCAGCCGGGCCAGCAATTTGTGTTTGACGACACGACGCCTGGGCAACACCGAATCATCGAGTCCGCGGCCGGTTTCGCTAAGGCGAAATACCAGCCTCAGGCGCTGCTTGATCGGTTTAGCCGCGCGCAGCGCAGTCGGCAGCGCGTTCATCACCACCTGCCCAAGCGGGTGGTGATAATAATCGCTGCAAAATCGCAGCAGCAAGAGAAGATCGGACGATAGCGGCGGCACGTCTCTCAGGATGCGCGTCAGCGGTTTCAGGCGCGCATCGGAAACGCCGCTCGTCGTCGCGAGTCCGACGATCACACCGACGCACTGGCGGTTGCCGAACGGCACTTGTACGCGCGAACCTATATCGCCCGAAGACGCGCCATCCGGCGCCAGATAATCGAACAGGCCGTGGATGGGAACATCGAGGGCGACGCGGGCGATGCACGCATCGCTATCCGCGTCGGCAACACGCATGGGTGAAGCTTCCGTCACGGTGGCCTCGCTCAGGCCGCGGGTGGCCGGTGATATTGCGGGCTGAGGCGATGAACCGCTTCGACCATCGCATGCACGCGATCGGGCTCGGTAAATTGTGAGATGCCGTGACCCAGATTGAAGACGTGCCCGTCGCCAGCGCCAAAACTCGCCAGCACTTTTGCGACTTCGGCCTCGATCACTTTCGACCCGGCGAACAGCACCGACGGATCGAGATTCCCCTGCAACGCGACGCGCTCGCCAATCGCGGTACGCGCCGTTCCGATATCGACCGTCCAGTCGAGGCCGACGGCGTCGCCGCCGCATTCGGCAATGTCGTTCAGCCATCCGCCGCCGCCTTTGGTGAAGATGATGATCGGAACGCGCGCGCCATCGCGTTCGCGGATCAGACCGGCGATGATTTTGCTCATGTAGCCGAGCGAGAACTCCGGATAGGCGGCATGCGATAAAGCGCCGCCCCAGGTATCGAAAATCATCACGGCTTGCGCACCGTGTTCGATCTGCGCATTGAGGTAAGCGGTTACGGCGCGCGCGTTTACGTCGAGGATACGATGCAGCAGATCCGGGCGTTCATACAGCATGGTTTTGACATGGCGAAAATCGCTGCTTGCGCCGCCTTCGATCATGTAGCAGGCGAGCGTAAACGGGCTGCCAGAAAAGCCGATCAGCGGCACGGAATCGTTCAGAGCGCGGCGAATCTCGCTTACAGCGTCCAGCACGTAGC
>JBGTFJ010000085.1:0-5353 GCA_041747355.1 Burkholderiales bacterium | reverse complement strand
GAACAGAATAACGGCGTGCTGATTTATCTGCTGCTGGCCGATCACGATTTCGAGATCGTCGCCGATCGCGGCATCGACAAGCGGGTCGGCAGCGCACGCTGGCAGGCGATCTGCGCCGACATGGAACAAAGCTTTCGGCGCGGCGATTTCGAAGCTGGCGTGATCGCCGGAATCCGCTATGTCAACGCCGAACTGAAACGGTATTTCCCGTTACGTGAACAAGACGGGAACGGTAAAGGAATCGGCAATGAACTGCCGGACGAACCGATGGTACTGTGAGAACCGATCGTTCCCCGGATCACGATTCACTGCATCCGAGGTTGCGCTTGCCGCAGATTCGCTCCTCCCCAATTACAGGGGGCGCGGGGTGCGGCGTACCGCATGGCAAGCGTAGCCCGGGAACGAAATGCAATCCGGCATAACCGCGTCAGTCCTGATCGTGGCGGTGTTTGCGGTACAGATACGTCATCACAGCACTCAGAAACAGTCCAAACAAAACGATGATTGTAGATATCGCCAGATCCGCCATGATCATCAGCGCGTAAGCGCCGAGCATCAGCAGGATACTCAGGTTCTCGTTGAAATTTTGAACCGCAATCGAGTGGCCGGCGCCCATCAGCAAGTGACCGCGATGCTGGAGCAGCGCGTTCATCGGCACCACGAAAAAACCTGCAATGGCGCCAACTATCATCAGCAATACGATCGCGATGCGCCAGTCGGTAACGAACACGATCGCGATCACGACCAGACCCATCGCGATGCCGATCGGCAGCACACGCACCGCTTTTTCCAGATTCACGAATTTCGCCGCGATGATCGAGCCGATCGCGATCCCCACTGCGACCACCGCGGTCAGTTGCGTCGATTGTTCGAGATTGAAATTCAGCGCCAGGGACGCCCATGCCAGCACGATGAGCCGCAAAGTCGCGCCGGCGCCCCAGAACAGAGTGGTTACGGCGAGCGAAACCTGGCCGAGCGGATCGCGCCACAGCAGCTTGAAGCAGTGCCAGAAATCGTGCAGCACAAAAGCCAGGCGCTTGCTCGGCAGCTTGTGGTCGAGGGCCACGCGCGGGATGTAGAGATTGAAAATTGCCGCGATGACGTAGATGGCGACAATAATGGCGATGGCGATTTCGGGCGCGGAATTGAAGCCCCACCCTCCGCCTGGCGAGTGCAGCGCCAGCACGGCAGCGGCAAATCCAGGCGCCAGCAAGAGGCCGCCGACGATCGCGCCGAGAATGATTGCGGCGACGGTCAATCCTTCCATCCAGCCGTTGGCCCAGACCAGCCGGTTGCCCGGCAGGTATTCGGTCAGGATGCCGTACTTGGCGGGCGAGTACATCGCGGCGCCGATGCCGACTATGCCGTATGCATAAAGTGGATGCAGGCCGGCGAGCATTGCCACGCAGCCGGCCAGCTTGACCGTGTTGGCCACGAACATCACGCGGCCTTTCGGCAAGGCGTCGGCAAACGGGCCGACGAAGGGCGCCAGCACGATGTACGAAAACACGAAGAATTGCTGCAGAACCGGTATTTGCCACGGTGGCGCGTACAGTTCGGCAAGCAGCGCGATGGCGGCGAACAGAAGAGCATTGTCGGCGAGCGCGGAGAAGAATTGCGCCGCCAGGATGATATAGAAACCGCGATTCAATAGTGCAGCCGTTGGGTCGGAATGTTTGTTCGATCGTACGGTCAGCGTTTTATACCATGAGGCACCGGATTTTTATACGCGCAGCGGATAAATAAGAAGTGAAACCGGATTTAGATAACGACCCTTTGAAGCGACGTTCGCAATCGTTCCACGAAAACTGAAAGTCCAGAGCCTATGCAAAATGCGACCGTCAGGCAGCTCTGGATTCCGCTCCCGGCTAGAAGCATTGCTGGGATAAACTTCATGGGAATGGCGCCTTGATCATAGCTTTCCATGACGCGATCGAAGACAAACCCGCGGCACCGCGACCAATGACCAGTGTGACTATCGATTTCGGATACGACGCCGGGCCACGGAATGCCGCTGGTGTTGGCTAGGGCCATTACATACAATGGCCGGACAATAATCGATTAACGGCTTTCACCAAAGGAGACATCATGAAAATCCGTTCCTTGCTGTTCGGGTTGCTGGCTGCGGTGCTGACGACCCTCGCGTATGCCCAGCAGTATCCGTCGAAAGTCATTACCATGGTCGTGCCATTCTCGGCCGGCGGGCCGACCGATACGGTGGCGCGCCTGATCGCGCAATCGATGGGCACTCATCTGAAACAGCAAATCATCGTGGAGAACGTTGCGGGTGCCGGCGGAACGCTGGGCGCCGGCCGGGTGGCGCGCGCGCCAAACGACGGCTACACGATTTTTATGCATCATATCGGCCACTCGACAGCGCCTGCGCTATATCGCAAGCTGCCGTACAAGGCGATCGAGGACTTCGCGCCGATCGGGCTCGTTACCGACGTGCCGATGACCCTGGTGGCGAGAAAGGATTTCCCGGCCAAGGACCTCAAGGAGCTGGTCGCCTATGTCAAAGCGAACAAGGACAAGGTGACGTACGCCAACGCCGGACTCGGCGCCGCCTCGCATCTGTGCGGAATGTTGTTCATGACAGCGATCGACACCGCAGTCACGACCGTTCCGTACAAGGGCACCGGCCCGGCGATGAATGATCTGCTCGGCGGGCAAGTCGATTTCATGTGCGACCAGACCACCAATACTACGAGTCAGATCAAGGCGGGCAAGATCAAGGCATACGCAGTGACGACCGAAAAACGCGTTCCGTCGTTGCCGGACGTGCCGACCGCCGCCGAAGCCGGTCTGCCCAACTTTCGGATCGGCGTCTGGCACGGTCTTTATGCGCCGAAGGGTACGCCGAAGCCGGTCATCGACAAGTTGACCGAAGCGCTGCAAGTCGCCCTCAAGGATCCCGGAGTCAAGGAACGCTTCGCGGAACTCGGTACCGAACCGGTCTCCGCCAAGCTCGCAACGCCGGATGCGTTAAGCGCGCACCTCAAGAGCGAGATCGACAAGTGGGCGCCCATCATCAAGAATGCCGGAGTTTTTGCCGACTGACGGTGTTCGCGCCGTATTATGCGGCGCTTCGATTACGCGTCGCGGAATTTGCCGCATCCCCCTTGGAAAAAGGGGGATTAAGGCACTTCATCGACCGCACCGCACTCGCCTGCTAACGATCCGGAAACGGAGAACGAATATGCCGACGTTCATACGCAACCCCAAGGATTTCTGGACCGCCGTGATCTATATAGGGATCGGCCTTGGCGCCTTGTTCCTCGCCCGCGATTTCGGCATGGGCACCGCCCTGAAGATGGGTCCCGGTTATTTCCCCGGCGTACTGGCGGGCATACTGACCCTGATCGGCGTCGTATCCCTGTTCCGCTCATTCGTGCGGCCGGGCGAGCCGGTCGGCGCTTTCGCGCTCCGCGCAATGGCGCTGGTGATCGGGGCGACATTGTTGACCGGCTTTCTGGTGCGCAACGCCGGGCTGGTTATCGCCTTGCCGCTGCTGGTGTTGATCAGCGCTTATGCAAGCATCAAGTTTCGCCTGCCGTCAGCGATAGCACTGGCGGTTGGGTTGACGGTTTTCTGCGTGCTGGTATTCGTCAAGGGGCTGGGAATTCCGCTTCCCGTGTTCGGCCCCTGGTTGGGAGGCTAACGGCTCGATAACGACATAAGGAGCGGCACGATGGAACTCATCGGCAATCTCGGCATAGGTGTGGACGCCGCGCTGACCTGGACCAATCTGATGTATTGTTTCATCGGCGTCTTCCTCGGCACGCTGATCGGCGTGCTGCCCGGCCTCGGCCCGACAGCGACGATCGCGATGCTGCTGCCGATCACGTTCGGGCTGCCGCCGGTATCCGCGCTGATCATGCTCGCCGGCATCTACTACGGCTCGCAATACGGTGGCTCGACCACCGCGATTCTGGTCAATCTGCCTGGCGAAGCGGCATCGGTGGTCACCGCCATCGACGGTTACCAGATGGCGCGCCATGGGAATGCCGGCAAGGCGCTCGCCACGGCGGCGATCGGATCGTTCTTTGCCGGCACGGTCGCCACTTTCCTGCTCGCCGTTTTTGCGCCGCCGCTGGCCGAAATCGGGCTCAGATTCGGTCCGGCCGAGTATTTTTCGCTGATCGTGCTCGGGTTGGTCGCCTCGGTCGTGCTGGCGCACGGTTCGTTGCTCCATGCTGTCGGCATGGTCGTGTTCGGCCTCTTGCTCGGGCTGGTCGGCACCGACGTGAATTCCGGCATGGCGCGCTATACCTTCGATTTGCCGGAGCTCGCCGACGGCATCAGCTTTGTCGTGGTGGCGATGGGAATATTCGGAATCGCCGAAATCATCCGCAATCTCGAGGACGAGGTAACGCGCGCGGTGACGGTGAAAAAAATCACCGGCCTGATGCCGACAAAAGCGGACCTGAAGCGCATCGTCGGCCCTATCCTGCGCGGCACCGCAATCGGGTCGGCGCTCGGCATACTGCCGGGCAGCGGTTCCATCATGGGTTCGTTCGCCGCCTATTCGCTGGAAAAAAAGATTTCCAAAAATTCGGCGCAATTCGGCAAGGGCGCGATCGAGGGGGTCGCCGCGCCGGAATCGGCCAACAACGCCGGCGCGCAGACCTCGTTCATTCCGATGCTGACGCTCGGCATTCCGTCCAATCCGGTGATGGCGCTGATGATAGGCGCGATGATCATCCAGGGCATCCAGCCCGGCCCTTCGGTCGTCACCGAACAGCCGGAGCTGTTCTGGGGAATCATCGTTTCGATGTGGATCGGCAATCTGTTTTTGATCGTTCTCAACCTGCCGCTGATCGGGCTATGGGTGAAGATCATAACGGTGCCCTACCACCTGTTGTTTCCCGCGATCCTGGTGTTTACCGCGATCGGCGTATTCAGCCTGAACAATCGCGAGTTCGATATTTACCTGATGGCGCTGTTCGGGCTGCTTGGCTACATCTTCGTCAAACTCGATTGCGAACCGGCGCCGCTGCTGCTCGGGTACATCCTCGGACCGATGATGGAGGAATATTTGCGGCGTGCGCTGTTGATTTCGCGCGGCGATCCCTCGGTTTTCATCACGCGTCCAATCAGCGCCGCGATGCTTGCGCTGGCGGTGATCGCGATGATCGTCGTGCTTGCGCCGGCCATACGCAAGAAGCGCGAAGAGACCTTTCAGGAAGAAGCTTCAACCTGATTCTAGATGTCATTGCATGTAACTTCTGCTGTATATCAACGTGTTATCGTGTTATCTTATCCAGTTATTTACTGGCTGGAGATTGTTTTGATTGAACGTACTTTATCCATTATCAAACCCGATGCGGTCAAAAAAAACCAAATCGGGCTC
>JBGTFJ010000084.1:0-4407 GCA_041747355.1 Burkholderiales bacterium | reverse complement strand
GCCGGCGCGGTTCGGCGCCGAGCGGCTGGCTGCCGTACGCGTACTGGAAACTCAGAGCACGGATATCGCGAGCCGGCCCAGATCGGCCGCGGTACGCGTGACCTTGATCCCGCGTTCCTCCATCACCGCGAGCGTTCCGATCGCCGTACCACGGCCGCCGGAAATGATCGCGCCGGCGTGGCCCATGCGTTTGCCCGGCGGGGCGGTGACACCGGCGATGAAGCCGACGACTGGTTTGTGCATGTTTTTCTTGACCCAGCGCGCGCATTCTTCCTCGTCAGTGCCGCCGATCTCGCCAACCATCACCACGGCCTCGGTCTGCGGATCGTCGTTGAACAGCTTCAGTACATCGAGATGCTTGAGGCCATTGACCGGATCGCCGCCGATGCCGACGCATGTCGATTGACCGAGACCCTGCTCCATCAATTGGCCGACCGCCTCGTAAGTCAGCGTGCCGGAACGCGAAACCACGCCGACCGGTCCGCGCTTGTGGATATGGCCGGGCATGATGCCGATTTTGATTTCGTCCGGCGTAATGACGCCAGGGCAATTGGGGCCGATCAGAAGTGTGCGCCTGCCTTGCATTTTGTAGCGCGTGCGGATCATATCGCGCACCGGGATGCCTTCGGTGATGCAGATAACCAGATCGAGTCCGGCTTCGACCGCCTCGTCGATCGCCGCCGCCGCGAATGGCGGCGGCACGTAAATTACCGAGCAGGTCGCGCCGGTTGCTGTTTTCGCTTCGGCGACGGTGTTGAAAATTGGAATGCTTTCGAAACTCTGCCCGCCTTTTTTGGGCACGACTCCGGCGACGAAACAGTTTTTGCCATTCGCATACTCGGCGCAATGATGCGTGTGGAATTGACCGGTTTTGCCGGTGATGCCTTGCGTGATGACTCTAGTGTTTTTGCTGATGAGGATGCTCATATACCGATTCAGTCATGCCAACGCACGCTAAAATTTTCGTCATTCCTGCGCAAGCAGGAATCTCCCTGATCAAGCCGCGATGGTGGGATACAGATCTACCCAAGCAGGATTCTGCTTTTCGATCAGCTCAGTCTTCCACGCGCGCTTCCAAGCCTTGATTTGCTTCTCCCGCGTGATCGCCGCCAGCGGTTCCGAATGCGTCTCAAACCATACCAACTTCGTCACGTTGTAGCGCCGAGTAAATCCCTTAACGAATTTGTTCTGATGTTCCCAAGCCCGCTTGACCAAGTCGGATGTCACGCCGACATACAGCACCCCATTCTTTTTGCTCGCGAGCATATAAACGTAGAAATTCTCTGCCAAGGTAATGAGATTCCTGCTTGCGCAGGAATGACGGCTTTATCTAATGACGCCTATGGAATTGATCTATGCATGAGTTGCGGCTTTAACTGCCTTTTCCGCCGCGTCCGCCATGTTGCTCGCCGATATGATCGGCAACCCCGACTCCGCCAGAATTCTCTTCCCCGCTTCCACGTTCGTGCCTTCCATGCGCACGACCAGCGGCACGGATAGGTTGACTTCGCGCGCGCCGGCGACGATGCCTTCAGCCAGAACATCGCACCTCATGATGCCACCGAAAATATTGACGAGAATGGCTTTCAGATTCGGATTCGCGAGCATGAGCTTGAACGCCTCGGTCACTTTCTCCGTCGACGCGCCGCCGCCGACGTCGAGAAAGTTTGCCGGCGCGCCGCCGTAAAGTTTGACGATATCCATAGTCGCCATGGCGAGCCCGGCGCCGTTGACCATGCAGCCGATATTGCCATCGAGCGAGATATAGCTGAGATCGTGCCTGGAGGCTTCGATCTCGGTCGGATCTTCCTCGTCCAGATCGCGCAGCTCGCTGATCTCGGCATGGCGATAGAGCGCGTTGCTGTCGAAAGTCATTTTCGCGTCGAGCGCTACGATGCGCTGGTCGGCGGTCACGGCCAGCGGGTTCAGCTCGACGAGCGAGGCATCGGTTTCGTCGAACGCGCGATAAAGCGATTGTAATAGTTTGCTGGCGGCATCCAGCGACGCTGCTGGCACACCGATGGTTGCGGCAACTTCGCGCGCCTGATTGTCGGCCAGGTCCTGTATTGGATCGATCGCAATCTTATGCAGTTTTTCCGGCGTTTCGGCGGCGACCTTTTCTATATCCATGCCGCCTTCCGAACTCGCGATCAGCACGACACGCTGCGACTCACGGTCGACCAGCATGCCGACATACAGCTCGTCGCTGATGTCGGCGGCCTCGGCGATCAGCAAGCGCTTGACGATGCGCCCCTCGGGCCCTGTTTGCGGCGTGACGAGGCGCATACCGAGGATGTGCTGTGCGTACTGTTCGACTTCGGCTAACGATCGGGCAAGCTTGACGCCGCCGCCCTTGCCGCGTCCTCCGGCATGAATTTGCGCCGTTACCACCCACATGCTGCCGCCCAGTTTTTTCGCCGCGGCAACGGCTTCGTTCACGCTGAAGCATGCGATGCCGCGCTGGGTCGCAACACCGAAGCGGCTCAAGATTTCCTTGGCCTGGTATTCGTGGATTTTCACTGCGCGTGGATTTTCATTCGGTAATGGCGGAAGCGTGGGACGCGGCTTGGCCGGCAACAGCGATTATAGCGGTACGGCGCGCTGATCGGGAATTTGCCAGCCAAGCCACGGTCTGATCGCAATTAAAGGGAGGCGCTATGACTCGACGCGAATTATTGCGGGCACTGGTTGGAGTTGGCGGACTCGGCATTCTGCAAGGCGGGAGAGCGTTTTCCGCGCCGCCGACGACGATTGCCGAATTGCAAAATAACTGGAAAATGCTCCTCGCCGAAGGCACCACGGTGCCGTCGGCATCCGAACCGCTCAAACTTTCGAAGGAAGAATGGCAAAAGCGGTTGAGCAAGGTTCAATTCGACGTGCTGCGCAAGGAAGGCACTGAGCCAGCCGGCACTAGCCCGCTGAACGCCGAAAAGCGCGACGGCATTTTCGCCTGCGCCGGCTGCGACCTGCCCTTGTTTACGTCTGCCATGAAGTTCGAGAGCGGTACCGGCTGGCCAAGCTTCTTTACGACCATCCCCGGTGCGTTCGCGACCAGCAAGGATTTCAGACTGATCTGGCCGCGCACCGAATACCATTGCGCGCGCTGCGGCGGCCATCACGGCCACGTGTTCGACGACGGTCCGCCGCCGACCGGGCAGCGCTGGTGCAATAATGGTGTCGCGCTGAAATTCCTGCCGAAAAACGCGCGCGCCTGATGACGGAATGAGCGGCCGACTCGGCGCTCGATGTGGCGCCGATTCGTTCCTTGTTTGCTCGTAGGCGCGTTTACTCCGCAAGTTGCGTTTTTCAAGTCGAGCCTGCCGGCACGCGCGTTAGAGAGTTTGCGCTGTCGGTGGAAAAAAGCGCTCCTTTATCTTCCGACGGTTGTGCTGTTAAACGCCGGCCTGCTTCGATGGCAGCTTGATACGTCTTGCTGGCCTCGATCGCTGGGTGCGGACTCTTGTTGACCATCCCGTTACGGCATTTCCCACTGCAAACCTTATTCGAAGACCTGTGAGCGCGCGTGTTTAATTCGGATTTTCCGCCGGCGCTGCGCGCGCTCAATCATCGCAATTTTCGCCTTTTCTTCGGCGGCCAGCTGGTTTCGCTGACCGGCACCTGGATGCAATCGATCGCCCAGGCGTGGCTCGTCTACCGTCTGACCGATTCGGCGGTATTGCTCGGCCTGGTCGGCTTTCTGGGTCAAATCCCGGTATTTCTGCTCGCCTCGCTCGGCGGGACGATGGCCGATCGCCATGATCGCCGCCGCATCCTGATCGCAACACAATGCATCGCAATGTTGCTCGCCCTGACACTGGCGCTGCTGACCTTGACCGGAAGCGTGCAGGTCTGGCAGGTTTTCTTTCTCGCGACAATGCTCGGCCTGGTCAACGCCTTCGACATCCCGGCACGTCAGGCTTTTGTCGTCGACATGGTCGGCAAGGACGACTTGATGAATGCGATCGCCCTGAATTCCTCAATGTTCAACGGCGCGCGCGTTGTCGGGCCTGCGGTGGCCGGCGCGCTGGTTGCCGTAGTCGGCGAAGGCTGGTGCTTTTTCATCAATGGCGTCAGCTACATTGCCGTTATTGCGAGCCTGCTGTCTATGCGAATTGCATTACGCGTGCGGGTTCTTTTGCCAGGCTCGGTGCTTGCGAATATCGCTGAAGGATTTGGTTTTGCCTGGCGCACAAAACCGGTTCGCGCGTTGCTGATGCTGCTGGGGCTGATCAGCCTGATGGGCATGCCGTATGCCGTTCTGATGCCGATCTTCGCCGATCGCGTTCTGGGCGGCGGCGCGAGCGAACTCGGCCTCTTGATGGGCGCATCCGGAATAGGCGCGCTGGCCGGCGCATTGACGCTGGCAACCCGTCGAAACCTGCGCGGACTGGGGCACTGGGTCGCCCT
>JBGTFJ010000083.1:0-11469 GCA_041747355.1 Burkholderiales bacterium | reverse complement strand
GACGCTGCGCGTAAACACGCCGGTCTGGTCGAGCGTCGGGCTATAGCTGAGCGTGCCGTCGCCGGAGATCGTGCCGAGGCTCGGCTTAAAGCCGACGACACCACAGAATGCCGCCGGACGAATAACGGAGCCATTGGTTTGCGTGCCGATCGCCGCGGGTACGAAGCCGGCTGCGACCGCCGCCGCCGAACCGCTCGACGATCCGCCTGGCGTATGCGCGGCGTTCCACGGGTTATGCGTTTTGCCCGGCGCGAGAAAAGCGAACTCGGCGGTCACGGTTTTGCCAAGTACATAAGCGCCGGCGCCTTCGATGCGTTCCACTATTTTCGCCGAGCGTTTGGCAATATTACGGTCGCCCTCATGCACCTTCGATCCCATGCCGGTCGGCAACCGCGCAACATCGATAATATCCTTGACGCCGATCGGGATGCCGCGTAGCACCTCGTTGCCGAGCGACGATCCGTGGTCGTGCTGTTCGGCGATCAATGTCGCGCGCCTGGGATCGAACCATTGCCACGCCTGCACTTGCGGTTCGAGACGGGAAATGCGTTCCAGCAATGCCGCCAGATAGTTTGCGGCGCTCAGCCTTCCTGCGGCTATGTCATCACGGGCAGCGCGCAAGCCGAGGCGATGCAGCGCGATCATTTATACAGATAGTTCGGCAGCCACAGCCCGATCCCGGGCCACATATAAAGCAGGAACATCGCGAAGATACAGATCGCCATATACGGCATCATGCCAGCGAAAATCTGGTTCAGCGTGACGTGCGGCGGTGATACGCCTTTCAGATAAAACGCGGACATAGCGACCGGCGGGCTCAAAAAAGCGGTCTGCAGATTGAGCGCGACCATCAGGCCGAAGAACAATGGGTCGATGTTGAAGTGCGACAAAAGCGGGATGAAAATCGGCATGAAGATGACGATGATCTCGGTCCATTCCAGCGGCCAGCCGAGCAGAAAAATGATGGCTTGCGAAAGCAGCATGAACTGCAGCGGAGTCATGTCGAGACTCAAGACCCAGGTCTCGATCAACTGCTGCCCGCCGAGCAGCGCAAAAGCAGCCGAGAAGATACTCGAACCCACGAACAACCAGCACACCATCGCCGAAGTCTTGGCGGTCAGGAATACCGACTCCTTGAGCATGGTGAAACTGAATTGCCGATAAGCGACCGCGAGCAAGATTCCGCCCAGCGCTCCGATGGCCGCGCCCTCGGTCGGAGTCGCCAAACCGAACACGATCGAGCCGAGCACGGCAAGGATCAGCATCGCCAGCGGGAAGAACGATGTCAGCAACATCTTGAAAATTTCAAGACGCGCGAAATCGAGAAACCAGTAGAAAAAAAGCATGGCCGCTGCGATGACTGCCAGCGTGATCCAAAACGAGAGCGGCGCCGCGCGCGATTTCGGCTCGGCCTCTTTCTTCACGATCTGGTCAGCCGGTGTCTTTGCCGGCTCGGCGCCGGGCGGCTCCTGCACGCCGAGCGGTTGCGGCGGACCCGACGGTTCCTGCGCGCCCGGTTCACCTTGAGCGGGCGGTGGTTCCTGGACGCCTAGCGTCTCGAGCGATTGCACCGCGGGGCGCGTTTCGATCTGTCCGCCGCCGAGTTCGAGCAGGCCTTTGGTCGATTGTACGGTGAGCGGCGCGGTCGCCTTGCCATACATCAACGCGAGCAGTGCCGCGCCCGCGAACACCGGCAGCAGGACGACGAGCAGATTGCGGGCGACAGGTCCCCTGGGTTGCTCACGGTTGAGTCCGGCCAGCAGTCCAGGCAAGGCGCGTCTGCTCACGGTCGTCGACAATCTCTGGGCGAATCCGGGAAGTTCTACACGGCGCTGCTCGGCGGTGAGCGGCGGCATCAACTCCGGCTTGAGCTTCGCGAGTATGACAACGTAGCCGATGTACAAAGCGGTCAGCATGAACCCCGGCAAAAACGCGCCGGCGTAGAGCTGCACCACGGAAACTCCGGCGGTTGCGCCATAGACGATAAGCAGCACCGACGGCGGGATCATAATGCCGAGCGTCCCGCCGGCGGTAATCGCTCCAGCGCCCACCTTGACGTTGTAACCGGCTCGCAGCATCGGCGGGAAGGCAAGCAAGCCCATCAGGGTGACCACGGCGCCGACGATACCGCTGGCGGTGCCAAACAGCGCACAGGTTATCAGCGTCGCCACGGCGAGCGACCCCGGCACCCAGGCCATCGCGAGGTGCATGCTCCTGAACAGCTTTTCGATCAGATTGGCGCGCTCGCACAGGTAGCCCATGAACACGAACAACGGCACCGCGATCAGCACATCGTTGGCCATCACCGCATAAGCGCGCTGCACCATGAGGTCGAGGATGCGTTCGGTATCGTAGGCGAACGCCATCCAGCCGAACAACACGCCCATGCCCATGAGGGTGAAAGCGGTCGGAAAACCGAGCATGATCGCGACCACGATGAGTCCAAGCATCAGCAGGCCGAGATGCCCGGACGCCATCTGGGACGGTGTAGGGAGCAGCACAATGCAGGTAATGGCCACCAGCGCCATCAGCGTGAAGCCGAACCAGAGTTCTTTTCTCATTTCTTGCTCGTTTGCTCCACGACCACTTCATCGAGCGCGGCGATGTCTTCGTCTTTCACGTTCACCATTTCCTTCAACTTGTCGACATCGACTTCCTCGACGTCTTCTTCACGCCTCGGCCACTTGCCTTGTTGCAGGCAGATCACACAGCGTACGATTTCGACGACTCCCTGCATGAGTAAAAACGCACCGGCAAGCGGAATGATGAATTTGAACGGATAAACCGGTGGTCCATCGGCGGCCACGGAAGAATGCTCGTTCTGTGCGAGTGAAATCTGGAAGAAATCCCAACCGGCCCAAACCAGCGCGACGACGCCGGGAATAAAAAAGACGAGATAGAGCACGAGATCGAGCGACGCCTGCACGCGCGGCGCGAAGAACCCGTACAACACGTCGCCGCGCACGTGCGCGTTCTTGGCCAGCGTGTAGGCCCCTGCCATCATGAATAGCGTGCCGTACATCATGTTCGTTGCGTCGAACATCCACGCATGCGGCGTGTTCAGGATGTAGCGCGAGAACACTTCCCACGAAATCATCAAGGTCAACGCCACGATCAACCAGGCGAACGCCTGGCCAACGAACGTGCTGAACTTGTCGACGGTCAGCAGAAATTTCTGCATAGCGGGCGCCGGAAATCAGCCATCCGAAAAATGCCGAACGGCTGATTTCAACATCTTGATCGCCTAACGCTTGGCGAAAAAGTGATTGTAGGCGAGGCGCGACGTAACCATCGTATCCTGCTGCCACCGCACCGCACGCTGAGCGAACGCCCGCTGCGATTCGTACACTTTCTTGAACAGCGGATTCTCGGCGGATTTCTTCGCAGCGACCTGATCCCACACCTTGAGCTGCTCCTGCAAAATCGAATCCGGCGTCTTGTAGAATTTGACGTTTTGCTTGCTCTGCATTTCCGCGTAATCGCGCGAATAGCGATCGGCCGCTTTCCACGACATATCGGCCGATGCCGCCTCGACCGCATAGTTGATGATGTTCTTCAGGTCGGCGGAAAGCGCGTCGTATTTTTTCTTGTTGAACAGGATTTCGAACTGCTCGGCCGACTGATGGTAGCTCTGCAACATGCAGTTCTTGGAAACATCGGGGAAGCCGAGGACGCGATCCGAACTCGCGTTGTTGAACTCGGCGGCATCGAGCAAGCCGCGATCCAGGGCCGGCACGATTTCGCCGCCGGGAAGCGCGTTCACGGCGAGCCCCATTCCGGTAAAGATATCGATCGACAATCCGACCGTGCGGAACTTGAGGCCCTTCATGTCGGCCACGCCTGACACCGGCTTCTTGAACCAGCCCAAGGGTTGTGTCGGCATCGGGCCGTAGAGGAACGTCACCACGTCGAGGTTGAGGCTCTTGTATATCTCGTCGACCAGGTCTTTGCCACCACCGTATTTGTGCCAGGCCAACAGCATGTTGGCGTCCATGCCAAACGCCGGGCCCGAGCCCCACAGCGCCATTGCGGAGTTCTTCCCATACCAATAGGCAATCACGCCGTGACCGCCGTCGAGCGTGCCTTTGGAAACGGCATCGATCAGATCGAATGCCTTCACCACCGCGCCTGCGGGCAAGAGCTCGATTTTGAGCCGACCGCCTGTCATGTCGTTAACCTTCTTGACGAAGTCCGCCGCGTACTCGTGGAAGATATCCTTGGCCGGCCAGGTGCTTTGAAAACGCATACTGACCGGGCTTTGCGCTACCGAAATCATCGGGAAGCCGGCGATCGCTGCGGCGCCCGCGGCGGCGCCGGTGCGCTTCAGAAACTTGCGGCGGGATGGGCTCTTATCAGCAGTAGTCATGTGTTGTCTCCTGTGGGGTTACGGACATACGAGCTAGCCCTGCGTTGAGGCAATCTGAAGACTGACGTAAAACTGTCACGATTATGAGAACTTCCGCGCCGGCTAGCAACTGGAACTCTCGCGCTATAGCATGGCGCATCAGACCTGCCTCAAGAACAACAGTTCTTCCGACGTCATGAACAAACCCTGCCATGCATCGCTAGTCCTGCCTTGCCTGATCGGCGTTGATCCGGTTCTGGCGGCGTCAGATGCGGTGCAGCATTTCGATGGCGCGCAACTCGGGCTGGTATGGATCGCGCCCTTCGTCGGCATGTTGTTATCGATTGCGATCATGCCGCTCGCGGCGCCCAATTTCTGGCACCATCACTTCGGCAAAATCTCTGCTTTCTGGGCGCTGGCATTCGTCATCCCGTTCGCGCTGACCTACGGCTTGGACATCACGCTCTACGAATTCCTGCACACTATGCTGCTGGAATATCTGCCGTTCATCATCCTGCTGTTCTCGCTATTCACAGTCGCCGGCGGCATCCATATCAAAGGCAATCTACACGGCAGCCCGCGGCTCAATACCGGCATACTCGCCGGCGGCGCCGCAGCCGCCAGCGTGGCGGGGACGACGGGTGCTGCGATAGTGCTGATTCGTCCGCTGCTGCGCGCGAACGATAATCGCCGGCACAACGTGCACATCGTCATCTTCTTTATTTTTCTGGTTGCGAATATCGGCGGCGCGCTGTCGCCGCTCGGCGATCCGCCGCTGTTTCTCGGCTTCCTCAAGGGCGTCGATTTTTTCTGGCCGACCATTCATCTGCTGCTGCCGACGTTGCTGGTGACGGGTATCGTACTGGGGATTTTTTTCGCGATCGACAGCTACTATTACAGCAAGGAAGGCATCCTGCCTCCCGAATTCGATCCTACGCCCGACCGGACGGTCGGTGTTCAGGGTCTGGTAAACGCGCCGCTGCTGGCCGCTGTCGTCGGCGCGGTCTTGATGAGCGGGGTCTGGAAACCGGGTATCGACTTCAACGTCTACCATGTCGAAGTCGAGCTGCAGAATCTGCTCAGGGATGTCCTGCTTCTGCTGATCGCAGGCTTGTCCCTGAAGCTGACCGCAGCGCATCATCGTCAGGCGAACGGTTTCAGCTGGGGACCGATCGTCGAAGTCGCCAAGCTTTTCGCGGGTATCTTTCTGACCATCATTCCGGCGATCGCGATTCTGCGCGCGGGAGGCGCCGGCGCCCTTGCGCCGGTAATCAACGCGGTGACGCGCGCCGACGGCAGCCCGAACAACGTCATGTATTTCTGGCTCACCGGAATTCTGTCGAGCTTTCTCGACAATGCGCCGACCTATCTGGTGTTTTTCAATACCGCGGGCGGCGATGCGGAAATGCTGAGCGGGCCGCTCGCGACCACGCTGGCCGCGATTTCCGCGGGCGCGGTCTACATGGGCGCGAACACCTATATCGGCAACGCGCCCAACTTCATGGTCAAAGCCATCGCCGAACACAGCGGCGTAAACATGCCGAGCTTCCTCGGCTACATGCTTTGGTCCGCCTTCATCCTCATGCCGATATTCGCGTTGGTAAGCTGGCTTTTCTTTGCATGACGAAAGCATAATCCCGGAATGACTCAAATGCGCTTCAGATAAATCTATGCCGCCCGCCTCGCAAGATTTCCCTGTCGTCATCGCCAGAGCCGGTCCCGGAACCCACCAGCAGGATATGCACCCGATAAGGTCCGTGCGCACCAAGCACGATGGTCTGCTCGATATCGGCGGTGCGCGAGGGGCCCGACACGAAGTGAACGGCGCGCGGCAGTCGTTTATGATCGTTGCGCACCAGCGCCAAGGCGTCTTCCATGTTCGCCACGATGCGATCGGCATGAACGACGGCGATGTGGGTTTCCGGCAACATGCTTGTCGTCGCCGGCGTTTCGCTGCCCGACAACAGAAGCAGCGTGCCGGTTTCGGCGATGGCGCAGAAAGCGCCGGTAACGCCGACCAGATCGGTTGCCGCGACCGGACGCGATGCAAAATCGATTTCCGCGGCCCGCCAATCAAGCGATGCAAACTCGGGCCAGGCCACGACTACCCTCGGCAGACCATTCGCGGTCAAATAAGCCGCGACGGCGTGCGCGACCTGATTTGCGCTGGGCACTTCCTCGCACGTGCTCGCCATCCCCCGGGCACGTTCGAGGAAACGCGTCCGCATCGAGCCCACAACTCCGATCGCCTTTGCCGGAACGACATCATCTTCGATCATCAACCGCGGACCGCGCGGATGCGCAGCGAGGTGGCGCGCGATCTCCTGCAACTCTTCTTCCCGGCTTGATTCATCCGCACCGCGCGCACTACGAACACGCGCGAGCATGCAATCTTTCGCGCTTACGTTCTGTAACGTGTTTGCGTGTTCAGCCATGCTCGGCATTACCGCGCTGCTGGAGGTTGCTCAATCGCGTACATCCGATTTCACTCCTTTGCGCGTTTTTTCTCGATATAGCTCGCGAAACGTGCGCCCGGCGGGCGCTGGCATGTCGCGTCCTTTAGTCCATCCGGATGCGAACGGCAACCAGTGCAGAAGCATCTTTTTGCCCGCCAGCCGCGACAGCATGCGGGCCGCCAGTGCTGTTGTAAGCGCGTAAAGCCGCGGCCGCTGTGCGAGCGCCAGCCACATCTTCAATGCTACACGTTCGCGTTTTGCGCGCAGTCCTCGCTCGACTTGCTGCTCGCGCAGCTTGCGCATCAAATCCGGCAAAGGGATCTTAACCGGGCAAACGACCGCGCATTCACCGCAAAAAGTCGAGGCGTTCGGCAAATCCCCGGCGTTCTCGAGGCCGACGAACGCCGGCGTCAGCACCGAGCCCATCGGCCCCGGATAAACCCAACCATAAGCGTGGCCGCCGACATTTTGATAGACCGGGCAGTGATTCATGCAGGCGCCGCAGCGTATGCAGCGCAGCATGCTTTGCAACTCGCTACCGAGCAGTTTAGCGCGGCCGGCGTCGACCAGAATGATGTGAAAATGCTCGGGCCCATCAAGCTCGCCGTCGCGTCGGACGCCGGTATTGATCGTCACATAATTGGTGATCGATTGCCCGGTCGCCGAGCGCGGCAACAGCCGAACCAGCGTGGCGGCGTCTTCGAGCGTGGCAACGACTTTTTCGATGCCAGAGATGGCGACATGAATCCGCGGCAGGGTCGTCGTCAGCCGGCCGTTGCCCTCGTTGGTGACGATCAGGGTCGAGCCGGTTTCGGCGATCAGGAAATTGGCGCCCGAGATGCCCATATCGGCGGAAACGAAATGCGGGCGCATAATCTCGCGCGCCTCGCGGCACAATTCGGGGATCGCCGTTTTGCGCGGCGTCCGGTGAATGCGTGCGAACAGATCGGATATTTCGTCTTTGCTTTTGTGCACGACCGGCGCAACGATATGCGAGGGCGGTTCATGAGCAAGCTGCAGAATGTATTCGCCGAGATCGGTTTCGACGACGGCGATTCCGGCGGCTTCGAGCGCATCGTTCAGCGCGCATTCCTCGCTGACCATCGACTTCGACTTGATTACGCGTCGAACACCATGGCGGCGCGCGATATCGAGCACGATGCGATTCACGTCGGAACTCGTTTCCGCCCAATGAACCTGAGCGCCGGCATTCGTTGCCGTGCGCTCGAAATGTTCGAGATAGAGATCGAGATTTCGCAACACGCGATCGCGAATTTCGGCGGCGGCGTCACGCAGATTTTCGAAATCGACGCCAGCGAGTGCTTGCGCGCGGCCCTCTATAAAACGTCCCTGGGCGTTGCGTAGTGACGCTTGCAAGCTGCCGTCCCGCAGTTGCGCGCTGGCCCGGGCTTTGAAGTGTATCGACTTAAGTTCCATGATTGAGCGGCCCCGGCGAGGCGCGGGGCGAAAAAACAAATATAACGCCTAGCCGGTGTCTTGTCGCTCGCATCGCTGCCAGCGCTTGCTCGGCGCGAGCCGGTCAGGACTTCCGCGATATGCAGCACTTGCGTCGTTATATCCCCGCGCCGCCGCAGGCGGCCTTCGATATGCAACATACAGCCCAGATCGCCGAGCGCGACGCAGTTAGCGCCGGTCGCGGTTATCTGCTCGCACTTGTTGTCGGCCATGCGCGTCGCAATATCGCCGAACTTCACCGAGAAAGTGCCGCCAAAGCCGCAGCAAACCTCCGCACCGGCCATCTCGATCAATTCGATATTTGCGTTCGCCAGTAGCGAGCGCGGCTGCTGCTTCACGCCGAGTTCGCGTAAGCCCGCGCACGAATCATGATAGGTGAGGCGGCCCTGCCGCCCGACTTGCGGGATCGTTACGGGCAGCACATTCGACAGGAAATCAGTCAACTCGAACGTGCGCGCGCCGAGAGCTGCGATGCGGTGCTGTGTATCGGAATCGTCGTTGAACAGCTCGGGGTAATGCCTGCTGACCATGCCTGCGCACGAGCCAGAAGGGATGACAACATAGTCGAAATGCTCGAATTCGTTCAGGGTTTTCAGAGCCAATTCGCGCGCCGTCCGCCGATCGCCTGAGTTGTAGGCGGGCTGGCCGCAGCACGTTTGCCGCGAGGGAATGAAAACTTCGGCGCCGGTGCGTTCGAGCAGCGCGAGCGCGGAAAAGCCTATCGATGGACGAAATAGATCAACCAGGCAGGTGACCAGCAAACCAACGCGCATGCGGGAATGAAAGCGGAACCGTCGAAGCGACGGGCGTAAAAATCATAGCACAGCGCCCCAGGCTTTGTCGTTGTGGAAGAAGATTTCATAATGTAAAATCTTGTCGCTAGTTTCTGACCGCCTCCGCTCAAACGTTCTGACAGGAAACCCGCCTTGTCCGAAAACCGATCTTCCATTCAGGTGATCGAGCGCATGATGGCGCTGCTCGATGCAATCGCCGAATCGAGAGAAGCGGTGAACCTCAAACGTCTGGCTGGTCAAACTAAATTACATCCCTCGACCGCGCATCGAATTCTTGGCGTGATGGTCGACAGCCGTTTGATCGACCGCGTCGAACCTGGCGCATATCGGCTGGGAATCCGCTTGCTCGAATTGGGTAATCTCGTGAAATCAAGACTGAATATTCGGCAGGAAGCCCTGCCTTGGATGGATCGTCTGCATCAGAAGCTGCAGGAGACGGTAAATCTGAGCGTCCGCCAGGACGATGAGATGATTTACGTCGAGCGCAGTTCGTCGAATCGCTCGATGATGCAGGTCGTGCAAATCGTCGGCACTCGCGCGCCATTGCATATTACCGCCGTCGGCAAAGTGTATCTGGCCGAGGAAGACTCGCGCGCCTGGGCCGACTACGCGAAGCGCACCGGATTGCCGGCCTTTACGGAAAATACGTTGAGCACCTTGACCAGCCTCGCGCGCGAACTCGATCGCGTGAAGCGGCAGGGCTATGCGTTCGATAACGAGGAAGCTGAGAAGGGGGTTTCTTGT
Source organism: Burkholderiales bacterium (assembly GCA_041747355.1). GTDB lineage: Bacteria > Pseudomonadota > Gammaproteobacteria > Burkholderiales > JACMKV01 > JACMKV01. The sequence continues at coordinate 1,654 of JBGTFJ010000083.1, read as the reverse complement.
ATCGGCGCCGGGATTCATGACGAGGAAGGCCATCTCGTCGCCGGCCTGTCGTTATCGGCGCCATCGGACCGCCTCGATAAAGCGTGGGCGACGGAGGTCAAAAAAACCGCGGACCAGATTTCCTACGCCATCGGTTTTCGGCCCGCCCGCCGCGCTGCGGATGCGCGCAGCCCGACCAGCCAATCAGCGGGCTCTGAGGCAAACTCGTTGCGCTAGCTTCTGTATTGCGTAGCGTGTGGCGAGCCCGATCCTGCGCATTCGAATATACAATTAATGAAGCCCGCTGACGCGCTCGTTCCGCGCCGGCATCGCTTCCATCCACTTCTTGATCCGGTTTGCATCGCCAAAGCGCGAGAATTTTCCGTTCGAATCCAGCAGCACTATGATTACCGGCCGGCGCTCGATCGTCGCTTTCATCACCAGACAGCGACCCGATTCGCTGATGTAGCCGGTTTTCGAGACGTCGATATCCCAGCGCTTGTTATTGACAAGAATATTGGTGTTGCGAAAACCGAGGCGGCGTTTGCTGTTCGCGAATGTCTGCTGATGGCTTCCCTGCGTGCTGAAATCGGCAATCAGTTCATAGCGCTCGCTGGCCCTGACCATCTTGGCCAGATCGTGCGCGGTCGAAACGTTATCTTCGCTCAAGCCCGTCGCATCGACGAAGCGGGAGTTGGTCATTCCGAGTTCGGCGGCTTTGCGGTTCATCGACGCGACGAAACCCCGCGTGCCGCCCGGGCCGGTACGTGCGAGCGCGGCCGCTGCGCGATTCTCGGATGCCATCAATGCGAGGCGCAGCATATCGCGGCGCGACAGCGTCGTACCGACGCGAAGTCGCGATCCGGAATGCCGCAAGATATCGACCTCAGCTTGCGTAACCGTGATCTTCTGATCGAGCGGCAAACCGCCATCAAGCACGACCATCGCGGTCATCAGTTTGGTGATCGAAGCGATCGGCAGTACGGCGTCGGTGTTTTTCGCGTAAATCGCTCGATTGTCGTTGAGATTCACAACCAAGGCCGCGGATGAACGAAGGCTGAGACGTGGCGACCGGGTGAGCTGATCGAAATCGACTTCGAATTGGTTCGCGACAGCTTCCGCGACAGCGCTATCAATCGTCTTGTCTCTCGTCTCTTCCTGCTCGATTCGTTCGCCCGGCAGCGCGAGCGCGAGTTCGGCCTTTTGCGCAAAGCCTGGCGATGCCGCACCGATGAGCAGTATCGCTCCGATCAAAAACTTGATTTTCCCCACTTTACCCACGAATGGCTCTCCCTGAGCGGCGTTTGCAATACACATCGATCAAGGGTCGTAAAATATCAAAAATCAGTCACTAAGGGAAGCTTTCTAATGCATGTTTTTAATGAGGCGACACAAGGGCCTAAAGGGCCCATGAGCGGTAATCGAAACGCGCCGTCAGCGTAAGGACAGGGCTTCGGCAATACCGGGCAAGGAATCGTCAGCGGCTCTTAGCGCCTCTTGCTGTTGTTGCAGCGCCCACATCGCCGCATAAACACCTTTCCGCGCAAGCAATTCACGGTGCGTGCCGCGTTCCATGATGCGGCCTTGTTCCATAACGAGAATCTGGTTGGCATCGACAATCGTCGATAAGCGGTGGGCGATGACCAGCGTGGTCCGCTGTTCGGCGATGCGCTTC
>JBGTFJ010000082.1:0-3600 GCA_041747355.1 Burkholderiales bacterium | reverse complement strand
ACTGCAGGACTTCAAGTCCGGCGAGCGAAAAAACCCGATCATGAGCCCGATTGCTGCAGCCCTGTCGCCCGAAGAAATGAAAAGCTGGGCCGATTTTTTCAGCAAGCAAAAACCCAAACCGCAGCCCGCCCATAACAAGGCGCTGGTCGCGGCAGGCCAGAAGTTGTACCGCGGCGGTAATTCTGCGAGCGGCATTCCAGCTTGCGCGGCCTGTCATTCCCCGAACGGCGCTGGCATTCCCGCCCAATACCCGCGGCTTGCGGGCAAACATGCGGAATACACCGCGGCGCAATTGCGCGCATTCCGCTCGGAAGAACGCGCCAACGATGTGAATCGGGTGATGCGAATGATCGCCGCAAAAATGACCGATCAGGAAATGAAAGCGGTAGCCGAATATATTCAGGGCCTGCGCTGAGCGGCCTCCTGTTTCGGCAGCAAGTGCGCCGGCAACGGCTTGCCTGCGCAACGCGACTTTAGGCACCGGATAGTTCTTCTCGAGATACGTCAGCACATCGTTTTCGGTCGCGCCGAGATCCCACAAACCATGATTTCGCTGCATCCAGCGTATCGATTCGAGCCAGCCTTCGCGCGTCTTGCCGCTTTGCGTAATCAACCTGGGCGAATGGCAGACCGTGCATTGACCTTTGATGAGCTCGAAACCCTGGTCGATCCTGAGGCCTGTATCGGCATCGGTTTTGGCTTCCTGCGCGTACACAGGAGCGGCGAGTCCAAGAAGTAGCGCGCCAGTCGCGATGCGGCGATTTTTCACAGGCGCCCCTAAGCGATTTGCACAGCGATGCGATGCGTCGCGTTGCTGCCGTAGCCGCCGGTGTTCCAGCCCGGCACGACCATGGGCTGCGATTTGCCGCTGCTGTCGGTCGCTTTCCCCCAGATTTCGTAATAGCCCGGCTTGGGGAATTTGATTTCAGCGGTGAAACGCTGCGGGCTATAACGGTTTTTCGCGTTGCCCACCTTTGCCGCCTGCCAGGTCTGGCCGAAGTCATGCGAAATCTGCACGTTGATCTTTTCGGCGCTGGTCCAGGCGTGCCCGCGTACCGTCAGCGGTTTGGCCAGTTCGTGCTTGCTGCCCGATTGCGGAAAAGTTAGCAGAGACTTGACGGGCATCTGTTCCAGTATGCAGTAGTCGTCCGATTTTTCACCCGGCGCGAGCGGCGCGCACGGCAAGCGATAATCGTGGCCGCCCATCTTCGGGCCGTCGTGGACCTTGTTGCGAATCGAGATCCGGTTCAGCCATTTGCCGCACGTCGAGCAGCTTTTAACGCATCAAGTTATTGGCGCCGCGAGCGGTATAAAGTTCGAAAGCGGGTCTATGAACGAACCGCAGTGCGCGCGGGAGAACAGGAGGGGTGCTCAGACGAGAAAAATGCTCGCTAAACCAAGGAATATGAAGAAACCCATGCTGTCGGTCGTCGCCGTCAGCAGGACGCTGGATCCGATCGCCGGATCGCGACCGAGCTTGTACATAGTCAGTGGAATGAAAATGCCGACCAGCGCGGCCAGCAGCAGATTCAGCAGCATCGCCGCCGCCATCACGATGCCGAGCGAAACATTGCCATAGATGGCGTACGCGAAAACGCCGACCACGCTACCCCAGACCACGCCGTTCAGCGCGCTGATGGTCAGCTCTTTGGCGATCAGCATGCGCGCGTTGCCGGCGTTGATCTGGCCGAGCGCCAGGCCGCGGACTATCAGGGTCGTCGTCTGGATCCCCGAGTTGCCGCCGATGCCGGCGATGATCGGCATCAGCGCCGCCAGTGCGACCAGTTTTTCGATCGTACCTTCGAAAACGCCGATGACGCGCGAAGCGATGAACGCCGTGACCAGGTTGATAGCCAGCCATAGCCAGCGATTTTTCGCGCTGTTCCAGACCGACGAAAACAGGTCCTCTTCTTCGAGCAGACCGGCCTGGCCGAGCACTTCGTTGTCGCGCTCTTCGCGAATGAAATCGACTACGGCATCGACCGTCAGGCGGCCAACCAATTTTTTGTCGGGCCCGACCACGGGCGCTGTCACCAGGTCGTAGCGCTCGAACGCCTGCGCCGCCTCGCTCGCTTCGTCGTCGGGGTGGAAGGTGACGACGTTTTCGTCCATGACGTCGCTCACCTCGACGTCCGGATCCTCCAGCAGCAGGCGCTTGATCGGCAGCACGCCGTGCAATACGTTTTCGCGATCGACGACGAACAGCTTGTCGGTCTGATCGGGCAATTCGTTCAACTGCCGCAGATAGCGCAGCACGACTTCGAGCGTGACATCCGGCCGCACCGCGACCATGTCGAAATCCATCAAGCCGCCGACGCTATCGTCGGGATACGACAGCGCCGATTGCAGGCGTGCGCGGTTCTGGGCATCGAGCGACAGCAGGAGATCGGTAATGACATCGCGCGGCAGATCGGGCGCAAGGTCGGCGATTTCGTCGGTGTCCAGGGTTTCCGCGGCGGCCAGCAATTCGGCCGAATCCATGCTCGCGATCAGCGTTTCGCGAACTGCGTCGGAGGTTTCCAGCAGAATCTCGCCGTCGCGCTCGGCCTTGACCAATTCCCAGACGACCAGACGCTGATTCAGCGGCAACGCCTGCAGCACGTAGGCGACATCGGCCGGGTGCATGCGATCGAGCCGGTTCTGCAGCGGCGCGACGTTGGCACGATGCGCGAGCGAGGAGATCAGTTCAGGGCGCGGTTTGTCGTTGCGGCGCTCCAGTTCCTCAACAAGCTCAAGCCGGTGCAGCAATTGCACGACCTTCTCAAGACTTTCCTGCACGTTTTCGGCGCGCGCGACTTCGCGGATTTTTTCCCGGGTTTCTTCCATAACGGTGAATTACGATGCCGTGACGATTGGCGTTTGCGCTCGCTCAGGGCAGTTCGACCGACCCCATGCGCTGCAAAATGACCGCGGTTTTCCTGGCCAGGCGCCCGGAGCCGCGATGATTATCGTAAAAGCGTGGGTTCGGCGCCATCGCTGCAAGGCGTGCCGCTTGTTGCCTCGATAATTGCGCCGCTGATACGCCGAAATAATGGCGCGCCGCGGCTTGCGCGCCGAACACGCCATCGCCCCATTCGATCACGTTCAGATAGATTTCGAAAATCCGCCGCTCGCTCATAATCTTCTCCAGCATTAACGTGATTATGGCTTCCTGCGCTTTACGCCACGGCGTGCGTTGGCTCGACAGAAAAAGGTTTTTTGCGAGTTGCTGACTGATCGTCGAGCCGCCCGCGATGATGCGACCGCGCCGGAGGTTGGTGTCGATCGCGTGCTGGATGCCGTCCCAGTCGAATCCTTCGTGATCGGTGAATCTGCTGTCTTCCGCCGCAATCAAGGCGCGCTTCAGATGGATCGAAATGCGTTCGTATGGCGCCCACTGCTGCGCAAGAACTGCTGCGGGCTTGCGGTCCTGCAAAACATCGAGGCGCGCTTCCATGAACGCGCTCGACGAGGGATTATGCTCGACCCACCAAAAGATGTGAAACAAAATCCAAAGCTGGTAGGCGAGGATAATGGAAATGATCAGGAGAGCGGCGCGCCACGTCCACCGCCAGAAGCCGCGCGCGCTAGCGCGCCGGGCGGAGCGCGCCATGTCCGATC
>JBGTFJ010000081.1:0-3335 GCA_041747355.1 Burkholderiales bacterium | reverse complement strand
CTTCGATCCGGCTGCGCTGCACATCGACCGCGCCGCAATCAGCGAGCACTTCGCCTTCCGCATCACCAGTCGTCGTCGTGATGCCGAACTTAATAGTCGCTTGATAAGTCTTGGCCGCATCGAGCAATCCAGCGGAAAACTTGGTGGCCTCACCGAAACAGGCGGGCAAAAGCCCCGTCGCCATCGGGTCCAGCGTTCCGCAATGCCCGGCTTTCGCTGCGCCGTACAAGCGTTTCACGCGCTGAAGCGCCGCGTTCGAGGTGATGCCAGCCGGCTTGTCCAGCAACAGCACGCCATTCAGGCAGCGGCGCTGATTTTTTTTCTGCACGCCGAGGTTCCTATTCGGCCTGATCGGTGCTGTCATGCAGAGCATCGTCGATCAGCTTCGATAAATGGGCGCCGCGTTCGACCGATGGGTCGTGCGCAAAATGCAGATCGGGAATGACGCGCAGCTTCAGACTTCGCGCCAGTTCGCTGCGCAGAAAGCCGGCCGCGTGCTGTAAACCGGCGGAAATATCCGCCAACTCTTCCCGGCTTGCGATCGCCGTAAAAAAGACCTTGGCATGCTTGTTATCCGGACTGACATCGACATCGGTAATCGTCACCATGCCGACGCGTGGATCATGCACCCGCAATCTGATCAGCTCGGCGAGTTCTCGCTGAAGTTGCTCGGCAATACGCAAGCTGCGCGGATAGTCTTTCGGCACGAAATAGCGTCCTGAGCTGCAAATTCGCTACGGAAAAGATGCCGAGAATCGACGCCATACGGCGTTGCAAATCCTCGCCAGGTGTCCAACCTGGCTGTGGTTCGCGCCTTGTTTGGCGCCGATTTCGGCACTTTTCATTGCCAGCGTCGAGGGCATCCGGAGTATTCCGCGAACCAGCAACTCAGGACACTAGGCGGCCTACAGCGAGCGCGCGACCTCGACGACCTCGTAAACTTCGAGCTGATCGCCGATATTGATGTCGTTGAAATTCTTCACCGACAAGCCGCACTCGAACCCTGCTTTGACTTCGCGCACGTCGTCCTTGAAGCGCTTCAGCGAATCGAGTTCGCCGCTGTGGATGACGACATTCTCCCGCAGCACGCGAATCGACGCGCCACGCTTGACGCTGCCTTCGAGCACGAAGCAACCGGCAACTGCCCCCACCTTGGAAATCCGGAACACCTGGCGCACGTCGACGAGGCCGGTAATACTTTCCTTGCGTTCCGGTGCGAGCATGCCGGACAACGCGGCTTTGATTTCGTCGACAGCATCGTAAATGATGTTGTAATAACGGACATCGACGCCGGTCGTGCCGATCAACTTGCGCGCCGTCGCATCGGCGCGGCTATTGAAGCCGATCACAACCGCACTGGAAGCCAGCGCCAGATTGATGTCCGATTCGGTGATCGCGCCAACGCCGGTGTGAATGATGTTGACTTTGACTTCGCTGGTCGAAAGCTTTTGCAGCGCGTGCGACAGCGCTTCGTAGGAACCCTGCACGTCGGCCTTCACGATCAGCGACAGCGTCCGGACCTGGACGCCAGTTTCCTCGAACATGTTTTCGAGCTTGGCCGCGTGCTGCTTCGCCAGTTTTACGTCGCGGAACTTGCCCTGGCGGAATAACGCGACTTCGCGCGCCTTCCTTTCGTCGCCGACCACCAGCACATCCTCGCCGGCCACCGGCACTTCGGACAAACCCTGGATTTCGACGGGTATCGACGGACCGGCTTCCTGAATGGCGTTGCCGGCTTCATCGAGCATCGCACGCACGCGCCCGAAGGCGCCGCCGGCGAGCAGGATATCGCCACGCTTCAATGTGCCAGACTGCACGAGTATGGTCGCGATCGGACCGCGACCCTTGTCCAGGCGGGCCTCGATCACGATACCTTTCGCAGGCGTATGTTTGGAGGCGGTCAGCTCGAGCACCTCCGCCTGCAGCAAGATGCTGTCGAGCAGCTTATCGATGCCCTGCCCGGTTTTGGCCGAGACCTCGGCGAACATGGTATCGCCGCCCCAATCCTCGGGAACGACTTCGTGCGAAACCAGTTCCTGGCGTATGCGTTCGGGATTGGCTTCCGGCTTGTCGATCTTGTTCAGCGCAACCACAATCGGCACCTTTGCCGCTTTCGCATGGTGAATCGCTTCTATCGTCTGCGGCATGACGCCGTCATCGGCGCCGACGACCAGAACCACGATATCGGTAACCTTGGCGCCGCGCGCGCGCATCGCGGTGAACGCTTCGTGGCCCGGCGTATCGAGAAACGTGACCATGCCGCGCGGTGTCTCGACGTGATACGCGCCGATGTGCTGGGTAATGCCCCCCGCCTCGCCGCTGGCCACGCGGGTACGGCGTATGTAGTCGAGCAATGAGGTCTTGCCGTGATCGACGTGACCCATCACGGTGACAACCGGCGCGCGATGTTCGAGCGCGACTTCGGGCGCGGCCTCACCGCCGCTCAGAAAAGCCTCCGGATCATCGAGCTTGGCGCGCTTCGCAATATGGCCCATCTCTTCGACCAGAATCATCGCCGTGTCCTGATCGAGCACTTGATTGATGGTCACCATCGAGCCCAGTTTCATCAATGCCTTGATGACCTCGGCCGCCTTCACCGACATTTTCTGCGCGAGCCCGGCGACGCTTATCGTCTCCGGAACCATCACTTCGAACACGCGCGGTTCGGTCGGCAGCGAGAAGCCGTGCAGCGTGTTGTCGTCGGCCTTGGGTTTTGCCGTACGGCGATCGCGCCATCCCATTCCGCCGGTATCGCCACGGGTTTTCAGGCCACGCCGCTTGAGTGAGTCATCCTTCCAGGTCGTCTGCTTGGTCGGTTTTTTTGCGCCTTTCGGCTTCGCGCTTTTGTCGGCAGGCTTGGCGACTGGCTTGTGCAAAGTATGGTCGATCGCTGCCGGCGCAGTCGTCGCAGGCGCGGCATCTGCGGTCGGAGCCTCGGTTGCAAGCGCGGCCGCCGGCGCTGGGGTTTCGGCGACGGCAGCAGCGGGAACAACATCGGAGCCCTGCGCATCCCGGGCTTCCGCATCGGCCTTGCGCTTGTCTTTCTGCTCCTGCTTGCTGCGCACCTCTTCGCTTTGCCGCGCGCGCAATTCAGCCTGCTTCTTCGCCTCGTTTTCTCGCAGCGCCATTTCGGAGGCGTCGATTATGGGCGCTGCCGGCGCCGATGCGGCCTTGACTGGCGCTTCTGGCTGCGGTGCCGGCTCGACAGCAGCCGCCGTTTCCGCTGGATCGCGTTTGACGAACACGCGCTTTTTGCGCACCTCGACCTGAATCGTGCGCGCGCGCCCGGTGCTGTCGGCCTTCTTGATTTCGGTGGTTTGGCGACGCGTCAGCGT
>JBGTFJ010000080.1:0-5228 GCA_041747355.1 Burkholderiales bacterium | reverse complement strand
GCCGCCGTACGTGCGGGCGATGCGGCACTATGCGCGCGGCGCCGCTTTTGCGGCGAAAGCGGAGTTGGCGGCCGCCGAAGGCGAAGCCGAAGCGATCGCGCGTCTCGCGCGCGAATCCGATTTTTCGACGCTGACTGCCGGCGGCATTCCGGCTGACGATCTGCTCGAACTCGCCCGCCTCGTGGTCTCGGCACGTATCGCCCAGAAACGCGGCGACCTGCCGATGGCGATCAGCGAATTCGAGCGGGCCGTCGCCGTGCAGGACAAACTCGCCTACATGGAGCCGCCGTATTGGTACTACCCAGTGCGTCAATCGCTGGGCGCGGCCCTGCTGCTGGCCGGCCAGTCGCAACGCGCCGAGCAAGTGTTCCGCGAGAGCCTTGCCAGAGCGCCGAACAATGGCTGGGCGCTCTATGGCCTGGCCGAGGTCCACAAGCGCAGCGGCAACCAGCAACAGATGCAGGCGGCGGAACGACTGCTGGCCAAGGCGTGGGCCGGCGAAAGGGGAATGCTGGATCTGGCGCGGCTGTGATTAATAAAGCATCGGCATAGACGACCAGCGATCGGGGCGCGCCGACGCCTTGGGCATCCCGGGGACTGTCAGCCTTTCGCAACCGGAATTCGCGGAGCTTCCGGTGTTTGCGTTTCCCCCACGGGTTATGCGCAACCGCCCGGCGATTGACACAGAAATCAGCGGCACCGCCAACGATTCGCCGCTGCGGATAATTTTTCGACATTCCGTGTCGAACGTGCTGCCCCGAATAGCCGATACAAAGGACGTCGATACAGGGCGCCGATACGGAGAACCCATGGAAAAGATTCGCAAATCCGAACAGGAATGGAAGCAGGCGCTGACGCCCGAGCAATATCGCGTCACGCGCCAGAAAGGGACTGAGCGCGCGTTCACCGGCGAATATGCCGAGTGCAAGGACGACGGCATCTATCGCTGCGTGTGCTGCGGCAACGAGTTGTTCGATTCGAATACGAAGTTCGATTCAGGCACGGGCTGGCCGAGCTTCTATGCCCCCATCGGCCCCGACAAGGTCAGCGCCGAATCGGACAACAGCTTTTTGATGCGGCGCACCGAGGTGCTGTGCGGCGCCTGCGACGCTCATCTTGGGCACGTGTTTAACGATGGGCCCAAGCCGACCGGGCAACGCTACTGCATCAATTCGGCGTCGCTCAAGCTCGATAAAGCATCGTCCAAGGATAGCGAGGCCAGGATCGAAAAAACGCGTGTCTGACAAATCGTATAGACGGCGTGTCTGGCAGAGCATGCCGCTTCTGACTTGGTGAATCGCGATACTCTCCAGAGAGGGGCGATGCGCAGCCGGGGCTGAGGTCGGGTGGACAAGCCCGTGCATGAGGGCTCATAATCGCGCCTTTCGCGTGCCGGGGAAAACCGGGCGACGGGTCTAGCGCTTACCACCGATGCGCCGCCCGGCTCGCCAGATTCCCTCGATCCCATGAAGTTTCTGTTCGATTTTTTTCCGATCATCCTGTTTTTCATCGCTTTCAAGGTCGCCGGCATCTACACCGCGACTGCGGTTGCGATCGCCGCGACGTTCGTGCAAATCGGCTGGATGCAATTTCGCCATCGCCGCGTCGACACCATGTTATGGGTCAGCCTGGGCATCATCGTCGTGTTTGGCGGCGCGACCTTGTTGCTGCACGACGAGACTTTCATCAAATGGAAGCCCACCGTGTTGTATTGGGTGTTCGCGGCGACGCTGCTGCTCTCGGCAGTTCTGTTCGGCAAGAACCTGATTCAGGTGATGATGGGCAAACAGTTGACCGCGCCCGACCATGTCTGGACCAAGCTCAACCTGAGCTGGGTCGGGTTTTTCGCGGTGATGGGCTTCGCGAATCTTTATGTTGCATTCAACTTTTCGACCGATTTCTGGGTCAACTTCAAGTTGTTTGGCGGTCTTGGCGCGATGTTCGTGTTCGTGTTGCTGCAAGGATTGCTGATGTCACGCTATATCGAAGAGAAGAAAGTGGAGCCATGACGGAAATCGAAACATGCTGGCGCAGTCGAGCACGATGAGCCACGCGTGATGCTATACGCGATCATCGGCGAGGATGTGGCGGCGAGCCTCGAAAAACGCCAGGGCGCGCGACCGGCGCATCTGGCTCGCCTGAAAGACCTGCAGGATGCCGGCCGGTTGATCCTGGCCGGCCCCTTTCCGGCGATCGACAGCCCGGACCCCGGCCCGGCCGGGTTCAGCGGCAGCCTGATCGTAGCCGAGTTCGAATCGGCCGAATCGGCGCAAAGCTGGGCTGATGCCGATCCGTACACCCTGGCTGGAGTTTATGCCAACGTCAGTGTCAAACCCTTGAAGAAAGTCTTCCCGTCATGACCGATGTTGCTTCATCCGAGAGCGTTTCGACCCGGGACAGAATCGCGCAGAGGCTCACATGCCTGGCGCCGTCGAAGCTCGAAATTATAGACGACAGCGTCAGGCACGCTGGCCATGCCGGCGCCCGCGAAGGCGGCGGCCATTATCGTCTGCTCATCGTTTCGCCGGAATTTGCCGGCAAGCGCGCAATGGCGCGTCACCGCCTCGTGTTCGATGCCCTCGGCGACATGATGCACAGGGAAATTCATGCACTTGCGATTCAGGCGTTCGCGCCCGGCGAGCGGGAGCCCGCGCCCACCCACCGCGATTAGCACTCGTCGCCCGATTGTTCATCCCTATTTTTTTGCAACTTAAAGGAAATGCTATGCGTTTATCTGTCAAAAAACTGAGCCAGTTGGCCAGTGTTATCGCCGCCGGCGTCCTGCTGCTTTCAGCGTGCAGCAAAGACGCGGCGAAGCCCGAAATCCAGCCCGGTGATGCCGCGCCTGCGGCCCGGATTGAAGCGCCCGATCCAGCAAAAACCGAAGGCAAGGATGCAGCAGCAGCGCCCGATGTTAAGCCGGGCGATCCCGTATCGACCGCGCCAGACGGTCCGATCGCGACCGTAAACGGCGTGTCGATCCCGCATTCGAAGCTCGAGCTGATGGTCAAGGCGCGCGCCGCCCAGGGTCAGCCGGACACCCCCGAACTGCGCGAAAATCTGAAAGAAGAACTCGTCACGCGCGAAATCATCGCGCAGGCCGCAAAGGAAAAAGGCCTCGACAGCAATCCCGAGATCGCCACCCAGTTCGAACTCTTGCGCCAATCGATTCTGATCAACGCCTATCTGGAGGATTACGCGAAGACCCATCCGGTCAACGACGAAACCATGCGGGCGGAATATGAGAAGGTGAAGACCGTCCAGGGCGACGTCAAGGAATACAAAGCGCGCCATATTCTGGTCGAGGATGAAAAAGAAGCGAAAGACATCATCGCCCAGTTGAAAAAGGGCGGCAGCTTCGAAAAACTGGCGGGCGAAAAATCCAAAGACCCGGGCTCGAAAGCCAAAGGCGGCGACCTCGACTGGAGCACCACCGGAAATTACGTCGGCCCGTTCGGAGAGGCGCTAAAGGAATTGAAGAAAGGCGATTATACGCAGACGCCGGTGCAGACTCAGTTCGGCTATCACGTCATCAAGCTCGAAGACGAGCGCCCTTACAAGTTTCCCGAGTTCGACGAAGTCAAACCGCAGTTGCAGCAAGGCATGCAGCAGCAACAGAGAGAGAAAGCAATCAACGAGTTGAAGGCCAAAGCTAAAATAGAACAGTCGGAAGTGGGAACATCGAAACCAGAAGAACCGAAAGTAGAAGGATCGAAACCGGATACGCCGAAAACAGAAGGTCCGAAGTAGGCGTTAAACCGCTCGGCGCTCGCGCAGGCGATCATCGGCGGAAGTGGGAATTAGGCACAGAAACGGGCGATTCGATCGCCCGTTTTTTCATTTGCTGGAACGATGCTCGATCGCCTGGCCAGGCGCCTCCTTGAGTGGAAATCCGCGTGTCAGATCATCCACACTCCTGACCCGCTGTAATCGGCCCTAGCGTTCGTCTTGTCCCGAGGTTCTGCCTGTGTCTCAACACTCTGTCCGTTATGTAGCCGCGTAGTGGTCATCATGCAATACCTGTCTGCCCATTCGTCCATACAGTTCGATAAGGTCCATACAGTTCGATAAGACATGCACTCCAATTTGAGCACTACGGAGATATTCCTGATCGCCATAGGGATCATCTTCACTGTCCCGTACCTGATCTGGCGCGTGGGTAAGACCGACTACTATGCCCCCCTCGTGGTCGTGCAAATCATCGCTGGAATTTTGCTGGGGCCCGGCATTTTGGGAAGAATTTTCCCGGATTACTACGGCTTCATCTTTACCCAGCCGGTCGTCCAATCGTTGAACGGCGTCGCCTGGTGGGCAGTGATGATTTTCGTGTGGATCGCCGGCATCGAATTGGACCTGAAGAAGGCCTGGGCGCATCGCCGGGAGAGTGCTATCACCGCCGGACTCGCCCTCGCCACGCCGCTGCTGTTGGGCAGCATCGCAGCCGCCGGCATGTCGATGCATGACGGCTGGGTCGGTCCCAGGGCGATGACTTGGCAATTCGTCCTCGGAGTGGGCATGGCCTGTGCCGTTACCGCGCTTCCCATCCTGATTCTGCTTATGGAGAAGCTGGAGATCCTGCGGCAAGCCATCGGGCAGCGCATCCTGCGCTATGCGAGCCTGGATGACATCGCCATCTGGGGCGTGCTGGCCCTGATCCTGCTGGACTGGCAGCGCGTGGGCAAGCAGGGCGCGTTTCTGGTTGCCTTCGCGGTTTGCAGTTACGGATTCCGCAAACTGATGGTGCGGCTGCCGGAGCGAGATCGCTGGTATGTGGGTTTGATCTGGCTCGCATTGTGCGGCTTCGGCGCAGATTGGTCCGGACTGCATTACATGGTCGGGGCGTTTCTTTCTGGCGCTGTCATGGATGGCGATTGGTTCGACCAGAAGCAGATGGACCTGCTGCGCGCCCATGTGCTGTTGGTCGTGATGCCGGTTTTCTTCCTGAGTACGGGTTTGAGAACCAACTGGAGCGTGGGCGGCGAGGCAGTTTTCATTGCCGCGGCCTTGTTGCTGTTCGCTTCGATCGGCGGCAAGTTGCTCGGCGTTCAGATCGCGGGGAAAGTCCTCAAATGGCAGCCGGGCGAGGCTTCGATCATCGGTTGGCTGCTGCAGACGAAGGCGCTGATCATGATCATCTTCGCCAATGTCCTCCTGGACAAGGGCGTCATCACCAGCGAAACGTTCACGGCACTGCTGCTGATGGCAGTCGCAAGCACGATGCTTACGGT
>JBGTFJ010000079.1:0-3340 GCA_041747355.1 Burkholderiales bacterium | reverse complement strand
GACTCGTCGTTTGGCCCGCTTCGGTGACGGCCGCGGCCGGGCGCGCGAAACGCAGCATCGGCAACGCCGCCATTTCCGGAATCGCCGGGACGGGCAACCGCCCCGAAACCACGCGGCCATAGTCGGCAGCGTTTTGCAGGCCCAGGCCCTCCAACGCCGCGCGCAACGCCTTCGCGTCGTCCGTCGCTACGGCATCGATCGTGACCAGATCGGTACCGTCCGCATCGCGAGCGATCCTGGCCATGCCCGCAGCGGCCTTGAACGTGTCGCGCGAACGGCTGGCCTTGAAACGCTCATGCTCGCGGTAGATTTGGGTCAAGGCCATGCCGGCCCTGGCCATCGGCCCGTCCTTGCCTTTGAGATCTTTGCCGTGAAAATCCTGGGCGGCAGCCGCTTTGACCGTGGGTCCGGGATTTACCGCCGCGGCATCATCCGCGGCACGCGCCTGCGCACTTGCGGCAAGCAACAGGGAGCAGACAAAAACCGGGATCGCGAGTCTGCTCTTCGTTGCCCTGCGCGACGGCGACGAAACAGGAATTCGGCGAATCGACCGGAATCCGCGGCGTTCAGGCAATCGCCCCGCCAGATGACCGGGATATGTTTTCATGATTCCTCTCCAATTGATCGATCGCATCGCCGGGTCAGCTGCCACTGGTTTCGATGAGAAGCTGCGGGGGGACTTCTTGTCTTACGGATTGGCTTAACGCACGCTTAATTTGAAATCACCCGGCAAAATCGATGCCGGCAGTCAGTCGAGAAATAAATCCGGATACAAAGCTGTGCCGGGATTCAGCGCATAGTGCGCAAAATCGGTCACGCCTTCTTCGCGCAGCACGTTCTCGTCGATGAAAAAATTGCCGCTGCAGGTTCTGGCGTCGCGATTCAAAATGGCATGAGCCGCGTCCGCCATGATCGCGGGTTTTCGGCTGCCGCGCAAAATCTCTTGCGGAAAATGCACTTCGATCGCCGCCGTCGCGATAGTCGTTTTCGGCCAAAGCGAATTGACCGCGATGCCATCTTGCGCGAATTCCGCCGCCGTTCCCAGAGTGCAAAAGCTCATCCCGTATTTCGACAGGGTATAGGCGACGTGGTCCTTGAACCACCTGGGGTCGAGATCGATCGGCGGCGACAGATTGAGAATGTGCGGGTTGGCGGATTTTTTGAGATGCGGGATGCATGCCTTCGACACGGCGAAAGTTGCGCGCGCGTTGACCGCGAGCATGAGATCGAAGCGCTTGATGGGAGTGTCCAGCGTTCCGGTCAGGCTGATTGCGCTCGCATTGTTGACCAGAATATCGATTCCCCCAAAATGATTCAGCGCGTCCCCGATCGCCCTGGCGATAGCGCGTCGTCGCGCACATCGAGTTGCAGCGGCAGGGCGCGGCCACCCGCCTCGGCAACTTCCTGCGCAACGCTTACGACGGTCCCGGAAAGTTTGGGATGCGGCTCCATGGTTTTGCCGGTGATGACGATGCCAGCGCCGGCGCGCGCGCACTTAAACGCGATTTCGCGTCCGATTCCACGCGTCGCGCCGGTGATGAAAATGATCTTTCCCGCGAGACCCGCCACGTCGTTCCTCCTTACTGGTCGGGCGCAAAACCGCCCGAAGGCGGTTTTGGATGACGGGCAATTTCTTGATGGCTAGAGCCTGACGCCTTTTGGACTCGCAACGCAGCGATGAAATGAGTGTTAACAGGCCCTGACAGGTTCATCCATTATTATTCTCGTGAGGTTGCGGCGGGCGGGAATGCCCACCGCTTTCAGCATACACCGGTAAAACGCGCGTGCGTGAGCCGGGATCTGTGCGTTTCAGACCAGTCGGGAGATAGCTCATCGCAGGGGGCTAAATCAAGGGGAAGATTAATTAATGCCGCCTTGTGTTATCGCAATCTTTGCCACGCCATTCGCTTTTTTGGTGGACCAGACAATCGGCAAATTCTTCGTCGGCGAGCAGGAGAAACAATACGCGTGCAGCGACTGCGGTATCCGGAAAGTCGCTAAACAGGCCGTCGACCCCCGCCTGATAGAAACCAAGATATTCATTTACCGGATTACCGGCGTAGTCCGACGCAAGACGGCGCTGCTCGTTGCGAAACGTGTATGGGTGCACGACGAGGCCGGCCTGGTGCGCGTTCTCGACCACATCGGATTGCACCAGTAGCGTGCGGTCGCGCTCATCGACGTTGCCGTCGCTGTTCACGTCATCGGGTTTGCCATCGCCGTTCGCGTCGGCGCCTTTGGAACTGATGATGTAAGGCTTCCACGGGCCGATGCCATCAGCATAGGTGCGAACTTCCGCCAGTCCCTTCGGCGTGACGAGATCGCTGAACAAGCCTTGCCGGCCGGAGACGACCCAGTCGTAGGGGCGATCGAACGGCGGCGTGAAGTCTGGCGAACCATCGAGATTTACGTCGTTTGCATCGACGAGCTGCACGAGCTTGACCGAGGTTCGGCCGCGCAGGTATTTCAGATTGGCCGTTTCGAATGACTGGATGAAGACCGGCGCGCCGGAATAGTTCCAGCGTGCTTTGCCGAGCGCGTCGAGCAGCCGATCTTCCAGCGCCAGACCGATGCCTTGATGATAAGTCGGGTGCTTGGTCTCCGGATAGATTCCGATCTCGCGCTCTTTCTGGCGCGACTTGCGCTTGGCGAGGTGAATGATTTCTTCGAGGGTCGGGATTTTGAAATGGCCGTTGAAGCGCTGGTCGCGATCTGCCATCGGTTGGATCGCACCCAGCAGCTTGATTTCAGCCAAAGTGAAATCGCTCGCGAACCAGCCTTCCTCTTCAACGCCATCGACGACCGCCTTGCGCTTGCGGCTAGCGAATTGCGGGAAATCCTTGACGTTGGTGGTATTGGTGATATTGGGTTCGTGGCGCGCGATGAGATGGCCGTCTTTGGTCGCGACGATATCGGGCTCGATGTAATCGGCGCCCATTTCGATGGCCAGCGCATACGATTCGAGCGTGTGCTCGGGCAGGTAGCCGCTGGCGCCACGATGGCCGATGACGAGCAGCGATCGCGCTTCGTCGTCATGGTACCTTCCGGCCAACGTTTCCGTTATTGACAGCGCAAACAGCGCAACGGCCGCGATCGTTTTGAAGAAGCGTGTCACCTTCATAATCTTTCCCCTGTCATGGTTGGAAAGTAACGAAGGTATACAGGAAAGATGACAGCCGAGTGATCGTACTTCGGCAGATGCAGGCGACGTGGCGCCTGCACCGATTCCCCGCCGTTATTCTCGGTCAATGTCGCCGCATGCAAAATGGTTTTTCTGGTGTCCGGGGCCTGTCAGACCCAGCGAGCTAACCCAGGCGCAGGGCGTTCACGCGCTCGGCCA
>JBGTFJ010000078.1:0-4777 GCA_041747355.1 Burkholderiales bacterium | reverse complement strand
CATCACACCGATCGGTCACGGCACGCAAAGAGTCGAAGCCGCGTTGACGAGGCACTTTCCCGGAGCGCGCATCCTGCGCGTCGATCGGGACAGCGTGCGCCGCAAATCTGCGTGGCAGGACATGCTGACGGCAATCGGCGCAGGCCGCGTCGACATCCTGGTCGGCACCCAGATGCTGGCGAAGGGGCATGACTTCGCCGGGCTTACGCTGGTCGGCGTGCTGAACGCCGACAGCTCGCTGTACAGTTCGGACTGGCGTGCTTCCGAGCGGCTGTTTGCGCAACTGATTCAGGTGTCGGGCCGCGCTGGACGGGCGGCGACGCTCGGCGAAGTGCTGATCCAGACGCAGTTTCCGAATCACCCTCTCTATGGTGCTGTGATCGCTCACGATTACGCGGCTTTCGCCGAAACGCTGCTCGCCGAGCGCGAACGTGCGGGCTTTCCGCCTTATATGTATCAGGCGCTATTGCGGGCCGAGGCGGGCGACTTCGCCGAAGCACTAAATTTTCTCGCAACCGCGGCGCAATCAGCGCAGCGTCTTGGTCATCAAGGCGTAAAGGTTTTCGAACCGGTTCCGGCGCAGCCTGCGCGCGTGGCCGGGATGGAGCGCGTGCAATTGTTGGTACAATCGCCGTCTCGTCAATCGCTGCAGGCTTTTCTGACGCTTTGGCATCCGCAACTTCTGGAACAGAAAAGCAGAAAAGTGCGCTGGTCGCTCGATGTCGATCCGCTGGAATTCTAATGGTTCCGCTGCATAAAATTCGATTTGAACTATCGCTCCGCGCGCGATGCATCAACCGAACGCAGACTTGAAATCACAGCTCACCAAGCTAATGACATCCGCATTGCGCAGTGTCGCGCCCGACGAAGCGGTGTCCGTGCAGCTCGAACGGCCGAAGCAGCCGCAGCACGGCGACTATGCGTGCAATCTCGCGTTGCAATTGGTCAAGCCGCTGAAGCGCAATCCACGCGAGATCGCTGCGCACCTGGTCGCGGCGCTGCCGGCCTCGCCGTACGTCGAAAAAGTTGAAATTGCCGGCGCCGGCTTCATCAATATATTCCTGCGGCCAGCGGCAAAGCGCGAAGTTTTGCGCGAAATCTGGTCGCGCGGCGACGCCTATGGGCGCAGCGGAATCGGTGCCGGCAAAAAAGTCGTCGTCGAATTCGTGTCGGCCAACCCGACCGGCCCACTGCACGTCGGCCACGGTCGCCAGGCCGCGCTCGGTGATGCGATTTGCGGCTTGCTCGAGGCCAGTGGTTGGGAAGTTTCGCGCGAGTTCTACTACAACGACGCCGGCGCGCAAATCAACAACCTGGGCCTCAGTGTGCAGGCGCGGTTGCGCCAGCTAAGCGGGCAGGACGCAGCACTGCCCGACGACGGCTATCACGGCGAATACGTTCGCGAGATCGCCGATTCCTACGCGAAGGTACACCCCGAGGATGGTGTCGGCGATAACCTTTCCGCAATCACCCGCTTCGCGGTGCAGGCGCTGCGTAACGAGCAGGATGACGATCTGCGCGCCTTCGGCGTGATCTTCGACTGCTATTACCTCGAATCGTCGCTGTATGACGATGGCAAGCTCGAGCAGACCGTAGCCGCGCTGCAGGCGGGCGGCAAAACCTACGAGCAGGACGAGGCGCTATGGCTGAAGACGACCGCGTTCGGCGACGATAAGGATCGCGTCATGCGTAAACGCGACGGCAGCTACACTTACTTCGTTCCCGATGTCGCGTATCACGTCACCAAATGGCGGCGCGGTTTCGGCCGCGCGATCAATGTGCAAGGGGCCGACCACCACAGTACGGTGACGCGGGTTCGCGCCGGTTTGCAGGCGCTCGATTTCGGCATTCCGTCCGGCTACCCGGATTATGTGCTGCATCAGATGGTCACCGTGATGCGCGCCGGCTGTGAAGTGAAAATTTCGAAACGCGCCGGCGGTTACGTCACCCTGCGCGATCTGATCGACGACGTTGGCACCGATGCGACACGCTTCTTTTTCTTGCTGCGCAAAAGCGATCAGCACCTGGAGTTCGATCTCGATCTCGCCAGATCGCAAAGCAACGACAATCCGGTTTACTACGTGCAGTATGCGCACGCCCGTATCTGCAGTGTGATGCGCGAGTGGGGCGGCGATCGCGCGGCTCTGGCTGACGTCGATACTTCTCCCCTCGACAGCGAGCAGGAATTTGCGCTGCTGCGCCGCTTGCAGGATTTTCCGGAAGTCGTCGAAGCCGGCTGCCGCGAGCTGTCGCCGCATCCCATCACATTTTATCTACGCGAATTGGCCGCCGAATTTCACAGCTACTACAATTCCACGCACTTTCTGGTCGACGACGAAGCGGTCAAACTCGCGCGTCTGAAGCTGGTTGCCGCAACCGGTCAAATCGTAAAAAATGGCTTGGCGCTGCTGGGTGTGAGTGCGCCGGAAAAGATGTGACAATGGAATCAGGTTCACCTGCAAATGAGTTTCAGCGCGAGCGCGCCCTGCGTTTCGGGCATGCGTCTGCTACGCAATCAAGAGGTCCGCATGAATGAGGATTACAAGAACACTCCCACGAGATCGGCGACGCGCAGCTCGGTCGGGCCGATGCTGGTCGGCATTTTCATCGGCATGCTGTTCGGCTTCGCGATCGCTTTCGGCCTCGCCTGGTATGTCTACAAGCTGCCGAGCCCGTTCTTGAGCGGGCGCGCGAAGCCTCCCATTGTTGCGCAGCCGGCGGCGAAATCCGAAGAAGCGAACCCCGAAGCACCGGCCGCCGGCAACAACGCCAGAACCGCAAAGGCGCCGCCGGCCGCGGACGGCAAGCCGCGCTTCGAATTCTACAAAATCCTGCCTGGCGATGAAGTCGTCAGCGACCAGCAGTTCAAGCAGGCGACTGCACAACCGCCCGCCGCGCGCGCCAGGAACGCTTATTTCCTGCAAGCCGGCGCGTTTCAAAACGCAGCGGACGCCGACCGCATGAAGGCGGAGCTGGCGCTGCTCGGCGTCGAAGCGCGTGTGCAAACGACAACGTTGCCCGACAAAGGTATCTGGCATCGCGTGCGCCTCGGTCCGTTTTCCACAACCGAAGAGCTGAACCGCGCGCGCGAAACGCTGAAACAAAACGGAATCGATGCCAGTCTAATCAAAGTCAGCGGTTAAGCCGCCGACTGTTCCTCGGCTACGCGCTGCCGCTGCTTTTCTTCCATGGAGAAACTATGAGATTGATCAAACGCGCCGTTCAGGTTTTTTTGTTCAGCCTGGTCGGCCTGACCGTAGCCTGCAACGCTGCCGACCCCGTCGTAAACAAGGATTATCGCGTGCTCGAACGCCCGCAGCCGACCGCATCCGGCAATAAGGTTGAGGTCCTCGAATTTTTCTACTACGGCTGTCCGCATTGCTACGAATTGCAGTCGGCCCTGGAGCCGTGGGTAAAGAAACAACCGGGCGACGTCGAATACAAGCGCGTTCCGACCGTGTTCCGTGATTCCTGGATTCCGCTGACCAAAACCTTCTACACGCTGGAAGCTCTGGGCGCTCTCGATAAGCTGCATCTGGACGTATTCGATGCGGTCCACAACAAAAAGCAGGATTTGAACGACCTAAAACTAATGGCCAAATGGGCTGAACAACACGGCGTCGACGCCAAAAAGTTTTCCGAAATGTACAACTCGTTCACTGTGGAAAGCAAAGCGCAGCAGTCGGTGCAGAAGACGAAAAACTACGGCATCACGGGCACGCCATCCGTCGTCGTCGCCGGGAAATATCTGACATCGCCGTCGATGACGGGAAATTATCAGAGCTTTCTGGCGGTGCTCGATCAGCTCGTGGCAAAGGCGCGGCAGGAGGGGGCGGGGAAGAAGGCCGGGTAGAGAGTGGATGCAAGGTAACGCTGAGCATTTGTACAGCGCCCACGAAGTCAACAGGACGCCGAATCGGCGTCCTGTTTGCTTTCATCTGGGTCCGCAGCATGGCCGTACCGATTACCTCGTTCCTGGCCGAGTTCCGCGAGCAGTGCCTTGACTCGCCCGCTATAAATGTAATCTTGGCTGTTCTCTCGGAGTCTAAGAAGTGCTCGGCGAAAACCTGATAATAAAGATGTGGGACTCGCTTTTCGACAGGGGAATTGGGTCGCTGTTGAGGCCGTGGCAACAGCGGAGGGAGGGCAAAGCTCGAGGCGACGTGCTTCGCGAGTTAGCGCAGGCGGAGCGCGATGCGGAGGAAATTAGATCGGGAATAAAGTCCCTCGAACATGATGGGAAATTACTCATGCACACGCTCGAAAATGATCTGGCGTTTCCTAGCCCAATGCGTTCTCCACCTCCAATTGCTGGCTCGGCGGACGTTGCAGTGCGAAACGCCATAGCAAATGGGATTCGAAAGGAAGTCAATGTTGCCAAGGCTGTACTTCTTGCGGAGAAGGAGCTAGAAGACGACGCACAGAAACCGCCGTCCGAGACTGTCTCGCAGGACTGGCTCTATCGGTGGCGGGAGTGCGTGGGAGATGTGTCCGAGAAAGACCTTCAAATTTTCTGGGGAAAAGCACTCGCGGGAGAGACTAAACAACCCGGCAGCTTCTCATTACGAACTCTTGAATTTTTGAAGAACCTTTCCAAGGAGGATGCGCGGCTAATCGAGTCACTGATGCCTTATGTGGTGCGCGACTTCATCTACCGGGAAGCCGACAACACAATACTGCAGCATACCGTACACCTTTTCCCCGTTCTTCTCTACTTGCAAGAGATAGGGTTTTTAGCCGGGGTCGAGCGGTCTGGCTTGCTACTGAATCTAGGTTC
>JBGTFJ010000077.1:0-3605 GCA_041747355.1 Burkholderiales bacterium | reverse complement strand
GTTGCGTCGAGCGACATTCCGCCGCGTCGCGATTTATTTATCGACGATCATCAGAACGGGATGTCGTCGTCGAGATCGTCAAACCCGCCGCTCTTCGTGGCAGGTTTATTCTTGCTGGCGCCGGCGCTGGATGAGGGACGCGACGCTTCTCCTTCATTGCCGTCGAAGCTGCGATCGCCGGCGCCGCTGCGGCTGCCGAGCATTTGCATGCGGTCGGCGACGATTTCGGTCGTGTATTTGTCCTGGCCTTCCTTGTCCTGCCACTTGCGCGTTTGCAACCGGCCTTCGACGTAAACCTGCGACCCTTTTTTCAGATACTCGCCGGCGATTTCCGCGAGCTTCCCGAAGAAAACGATACGATGCCATTCCGTGCGTTCCTGCTTTTCTCCGCTTTTGTCCTTCCAGGTGTCGGTCGTCGCGACACTGATATTGGCGATCGCGGCGCCGTCGGGCATATAGCGCGTTTCCGGATCCCGTCCGAGGTTGCCGACCAGAATGACTTTATTTACCGATGCCATGAAATCTCCCTGCAATCAAATCCACTGTTGTTGGTCAAAAATGCCTTGCCGCATTTCGCGGCGTCCGTTCGGCATAGTTTAAAGGAAATCAAGGTTGGGAAAACCGCGGAAACTTTCGTATAGTGATGAGTTACCCGTAATAACGGTTGGCATGGACAGCATCCGCATTCGTGGGGCTCGCACCCACAATCTGAAGAATATCAGCCTCGATCTGCCGCGCAACAAACTCGTCGTGATTACCGGGTTGTCGGGGTCGGGCAAGTCGTCTTTGGCGTTCGATACGCTGTATGCCGAAGGCCAGCGCCGCTACGTCGAATCGCTGTCGGCCTATGCGCGTCAATTTCTGCAGTTAATGGAAAAGCCCGATGTCGATTCGATCGAAGGCTTGAGTCCGGCGATTTCCATCGAGCAGAAAGCGACCAGTCATAATCCGCGTTCGACTGTCGGCACCGTCACCGAAATCCACGACTACCTGCGGCTGCTGTTCGCGCGCGCCGGCGAGCCGCATTGCCCTGAGCATGGCGTGAGTTTGCAGGCGCAGAGCGTATCGCAAATGGTCGATCATGTTTTGCAGTTGCCAGCCGAAACCAGGCTGATGATCCTGGCGCCGCTGATCGTCGGCCGCAAGGGCGAGCAAGTCGAGCTGTTCGATGAGCTGCGCGCGCAGGGCTTTGTGCGCGTTCGTATCGACGGCACAGCCTATGAAATAGACGAAGTGCCGAAGTTGCAGAAAACCAAAAAGCACACGATCGAAGTCGTCATCGATCGCCTCAAGGTGCGCGAAGACATCAAGCAGCGCCTCGCCGAATCGTTCGAAACCGCGCTGCGTCATTCCGAAGGCCGCGCGCTGGCGGTCGAAATGGATAGCGGCAACGAGCATTTGTTTTCGGCCAAATTCGCCTGTCCGATCTGCAGCTATTCGCTGCCCGAACTCGAGCCGCGGCTGTTTTCGTTCAACAATCCGATGGGCGCCTGCCCGCGCTGCGATGGTCTCGGTGCGATCACGTTTTTCGATCCGAAACGCATCGTCGCGTTTCCGCACCTGACGCTCGCGTCCGGCGCGATCAGAGGCTGGGACCGGCGCAACCAGTTTTATTTTCAGATGCTGCAAGGCCTCGCCGGCCATTACGATTTCGATCTCGACACGCCGTTCGAAAAGCTGCCCGAAAACATTCAGAACATCGCGCTGTACGGCAGCGGGCGCGAAAAAATCGACTTTATGTATTTCGGCGAGCGCGGCAAAAGTCACAAACGTTCGCATACCTTCGAAGGCATTATTCCGAATCTGGAACGGCGCTACCGTGAAACCGATTCGATGACAGTGCGCGAGGAGCTGGCGCGCTATCTGAACAGCCAGCCGTGTCCGGAATGCGGGGGCACGCGGCTGCGGCTGGAAGCCCGCCATGTGCGCGTGGCCGGCAGGACGATTTACGAACTGTCGGCGTTGCCGCTGAAGCAGGCGTCGGCATTTTTCGAGCAGATGGAGCTGGCTGGAACGAAGCGCGCGATCGCCGAGCGCATCGTCAAGGAGATCGTCAGCCGGGTGCAATTTCTGAACAATGTCGGCCTCGATTATTTGTCGCTCGACCGTTCCGCCGACACGCTGTCCGGCGGCGAATCACAGCGGATTCGGCTAGCTTCCCAAATCGGTTCGGGATTGACAGGCGTCATGTACGTTCTCGACGAGCCTTCGATCGGGCTGCATCAGCGCGACAACGACCGGCTGCTCGCGACCTTGCGTCGATTGCGCGATATCGGCAACAGCGTCATCGTCGTCGAGCACGATTACGACGCGATTCTCGCGGCCGATTACGTAGTTGACATGGGACCAGGCGCCGGCGAACACGGCGGAAAGGTCGTCGCTGAAGGTACGCCGCAGGAAGTCAGCCGCAATCCCGAATCGCTGACCGGCCAGTATCTGTCCGGCAAGCGCACGATTTCGATGCCGCGATTGCGCCTCAAGCCCGATCGCAAACGCCTGCTGCGGATCAAGGGCGCGCAGGGCAACAATCTGAAAAGCGTCGATCTCGAATTGCCGGTCGGCCTGTTCGTCTGCGTAACCGGCGTTTCGGGTTCGGGCAAATCGACATTGATCAACGATACCTTGTACAACGCGATCGCGCGTCATTTGTACGGCAGCACCGCAGAGGCGGCGGTGCACGAATCGATCGGCGGACTCGAATTTTTCGACAAGGTCGTCAGCGTCGACCAAAGCCCGATCGGCCGCACGCCGCGCTCGAATCCTGCGACGTACACCGGTTTGTTCACACCGGTGCGCGACCTCTACGCGCGCGTTCCCGAATCGCGCAGCCGCGGCTATGGACCGGGACGGTTTTCGTTCAACGTAAAAGGTGGACGCTGCGAAGCATGTCAGGGCGACGGTGTGCTCAAGGTCGAAATGCATTTCCTGCCCGACATCTATGTGCCGTGCGACGTCTGCCACAGCAAGCGCTACAACCGCGAGACGCTCGAAATTCAGTACAAGGGCAAGAACATCCACGAGGTACTGCAGATGACTGTCGAGCAGGCCGCGGACTTCTTCAGCGCCGTACCCGTCGTTTCGCGCAAGCTCGCAACCTTGCTCGACGTCGGTCTCGGCTATATCACGCTCGGGCAATCGGCCACGACGCTTTCGGGCGGCGAGGCGCAACGTGTAAAGCTTTCTCTGGAGTTATCGAAACGCGATACCGGCCGCACGCTGTACATCCTCGACGAGCCGACGACCGGACTGCATTTTCAGGACATCGATCTGCTGCTCAAAGTGCTGCACCGACTGCGCGAACACGGCAATACAGTCGTCGTCATCGAACACAATCTCGACGTCATCAAGACCGCTGACTGGATCATCGATCTCGGACCCGAAGGCGGCGATGGCGGCGGACGCATCATAGCGACCGGATCGCCGGACGACATTGCCCGCAACCGAGAAAGCCATACCGGGCAGTATTTGAAAAGTGCGTTGCGGGCAGTTGCGTAAACCGCGAGTTATCGGTAAATCGGATGGGGGATAAAATAAACCTCTGGGTAAAAACCGCGTGCGCAGCCTAAGGTGGCTTCACTTCCCTGGACAGAAATCCGGGTTGGTTA
>JBGTFJ010000076.1:0-5280 GCA_041747355.1 Burkholderiales bacterium | reverse complement strand
ACCGCGGTGCTTGCGGGGCGGCTGGGACGCTGGCCGACCTGGAAGTCATTGGCGTCTCTGGTTTATCCATTCGACATCGCGGGAGCGAGGGCCGCGCTGACGCGCCTCGAACTCGGCGACCGCGTGTTCGAACGCTGCGATCGTCTGTCTGGCGGCCAGCGCCAACGCGTCGCGATCGCGCGCATCCTGTACCAGCAGCCCGACCTGATCCTCGCCGATGAACCGGTCTCGTCGATGGATCCGGCGCTTTCCGACCGCGTCGTCGGCGAATTGCACAGCGAAGCAGCGTCGCGAAAGATCACCCTGATCGCAAGCCTGCACGCGGTCGACCTCGCGCTGCGCTGGTTTCCGCGCATCGTCGGCGTCAGGGCAGGCGAGATCATGTTCGATCTGCCCCCGGTGCGAGTGAATGACGACATGCTGCGCGACCTCTATGCGTCCGAATTCGCTGCGGTTCCGACGCAGGACAACCGGCCGCTCGCCATCGATGCGCCCGGGATCAAGCGTAATCCGATTTGTTATTGACGCCCGACTTTGCTGCATGTCCGGTTTCGTCGTTCGTTTCCTGGCAATACGCCTAGCTCTTTCGAACGCGGTCTATGCCAGCAACTGACACCGATAGGCGCTTGCAAGATCCTGCCGCGCCATCTCGCGCGCTGGCTACGATCGTCGTTTTGTTGCTGTTGTGGCCGGGCATCAAGTGGACCGAATTCAGTCCTGCCGTGTTGTTCGATCCGCAAAATCGGCAGACCATCGGCCATTTTCTCGGCACCTTCCTGCCGCCAAATGTCTCGCCGGAATTCCTGCAACTGATCGCAAAATCGACGCTCGAAACGCTGGCGCTGGCAACCGCCGGTATGGCGCTGGCCATTGCGTTCGCATTGCCGCTTGCGTTGATCGTCGCGGGCAGCCTTTCGATCTCGCGCATCGGTCCCGGCCCGGGACGCGGCGGGGGTAATCTGTTGCGAACGATCGTGCGTTTCGTGCTGATGGTGTTACGCGGCATTCCGGAAATCGTCTGGGCCTTGCTGTTCGTGCGCGCGGTCGGGCTCGGGCCCGCCGCCGGCGTACTGGCGATCGCGATCACCTACAGCGGCATGCTCGGCAAGATCTACTCTGAAATTTTCGAATCGGGCGACGTGCAGCCGGCGCGCGTGCTGCTCGAATCCGGCAGCGGCCGGCTCAGTTCGTTCTTCTACGGGATTCTGCCGGGCGCGCTGCCCGAGATCGTGTCCTACACGATTTATCGCTGGGAATGCGCGATTCGCGCCTCGGTCGTGATGGGCTTCGTCGGCGCCGGCGGCCTCGGCCAGCAGATGGAACTATCGATGCGCATGCTGAACGGCGGCGAGGCGAGCACGATATTGCTGACGTTTCTGCTGCTAGTCTTGCTTGCCGACGCGGTCAGCGCAATGCTGCGCAGAGTGCTGACATGAGGGGTTCTTACTGGTCGATCGCGCTTGGATTCGTCGCCGCCACCTGGCTCAGTTTCCATTACCTCGCGATCGATCTGAGTGCACTGTTCACGGTCAAGGAAGCGACGCGCATGGCGCAATACGCGGCTTCATTTTTTCCACCCGATCTGAGCGCCAGTTATCTCGCGCGCGTCGCCCAGGGCACGGCGGAAACCCTGGCGATTTCGGCGATCGGCACGGCACTCGCGGCGATCGCCGGCGTGTTTCTCGCGTTACCGGCGGCGGGCTATTTTGGCGCAGTCGTACGCGCCGGATCTAAGCTGGTCCTGAATTTTTTGCGCGCCGTGCCCGAGCTGGTGTGGGCGGCAATCATGGTGCTCGCCGCCGGCCTCGGGCCGTTCGCCGGAACGCTGGCGCTCGCCGTGCACACGGCCGGCGTACTCGGGCGTCTGTTCGCGGAGACGCTCGAAAACACGCCGCGCGAACCGCAGCTTGCCTTGTCGGATGCCGGCAGCCCGGCGTCGGCGGCCTTCATTTACGGCACTCTGCCGGGAGCGATGCCGCAGTTCATCGCCTACGCGCTATATCGATGGGAGTACAACATTCGCATGGCCGCCGTTCTCGGTTTCGTCGGCGCCGGCGGGCTCGGCCAGATGCTGTATTTCTCGCTGAGTCTGTTTCAGCAGCGCCAGGCGTGCACCATCATTCTCGCCATGCTCGTGCTGGTCGCAGTCGTCGATGCTGCGAGCGCCTGGTTGCGCAAGCGTCTGGTGCTGTAATCCAGCGGGCAGAAACCGCGCCACTACCTTCCACCGGTCACATCGATGATCGCGCCGTTGACGTAGGAAGCCTGGTCGGACAGCAGCCAGAGAATCACATCGGCCACTTCGTCGGGCCGGCCGCCGCGTTGCATCGGTATGCTGTCCTTGAGGCGATCGACGCGCTGCGGCTCGCCGCCGCTGGCGTGGATATCGGTGTAAATCAAGCCGGGACGCACGGCATTCACGCGTATGCCTTCGGCCGCGGTCTCCCTGGCCAGGCCTAGCGTCATCGTATCGATCACACCCTTGGACGCCGCGTAATCGACATACTCGCCCGGCCCGCCGATCCGCGAGGCAGCCGATGACAGGTTGACGATCGCACCACCCGCACCGCCGTGCTTTGTCGACATGCGGAGCACAGCTTGACGCGCGCACAAAAAACTTCCGATCACATTCGTCGCGAATACGCGCTGTAAACGGTCGCTATCCATTTCCTCGACCCGCATCTGCGCCTCGAGAATGCCCGCGTTGTTGACCAGCGCGGTAATGGGGCCGAGCGATTTATCGATGATTTCGAACAGGCTCTGCACGTCGGCTTCGACACTGACGTCGCCCGCGCAGGCAATTGCTTCGTGGCCGTCGCGCTGAATCTGCCCGACAAGCGCTTCGGCGGCCTCGCGATTGCGCAGATAGTTGATGCAGATGGCATAGCCGCACCGCGCCGCGAGCAGCGCTGTCGCCGCGCCTATGCCGCGGCTGCCGCCGGTGATCAGAATGACAGCACGCATTATTTCGATGCGCTTTTCCGACAAAGGAAGATCGCGAAACGATCAGCGAATCAGGGGGACGGCTCTGGCTAGGCCCTCCTGTTAATTAACTGATTAAGGCGCTCGCGGAATCGCTGACAATTGCTCCGATGCGCGTTTGCGCTTGCGGCACACGCACGCGCATCGCAGCGCGAAAGAGGGAAGGAAGCAGAGCGTCGGCTAGCTGCGGCGGGCTTGCCCGTCGAGTTGCGTTCGCCCCGATTTCAGCACGCGACCGATCGTTCTCAACATGCTCCCCGCGCTTCGGCGATCCGGCGCCGCATAAAACGGATCCGCATGGATGTTGGAGCGCTTCGCGCCCAGGGAAACCACGGTGTCGGTCGCCGCATCGACCATCGGCGGCGGTCCGCCGAGGTACACGTCGAATCCTTCGAGATCTGTAAAATCGCGGGCGACGGCCTCATGGACGAATCCGTTTCGTTCGGACGAGGAAACAGCGGGCGCCGAAAGCACTGGAATAAACCTGAAGCCATGATGCGCGGCCAACTCCGAGAGCGGGCCCGCGTCATATAGATCGCAGATATCGCGAACCCCGTGATACAGGTAAATCGGAGCTTGCCATTGCTGTTCAAGCGCAGTCAGCAGAATGGATTTCATCGGCGCGAGACCGGAGCCGCCGGCGATCAGCAATAGCGGGCGCGAAACGTCCCCGCGCAGATGCGCGTTGCCACATGGCCCTGCAACCATCACCTCGGCGCCCACACACAGTTCTTCGGCGACATAGCCACTCACCAGGCCCTGCGGCATGCGGCGGATGTGAAACTCGAGCAGCCCGTCGTTCGGCCGATTCGCCATCGAGTAAGGCCGCGCCGGCAGGCGTCCAAAACTCAAATCCGCATACTGGCCGGCGCTGAACGCCAACTGTTTCCCGACTGTTTCGATATG
Source organism: Burkholderiales bacterium (assembly GCA_041747355.1). GTDB lineage: Bacteria > Pseudomonadota > Gammaproteobacteria > Burkholderiales > JACMKV01 > JACMKV01. The sequence goes on along the minus strand of JBGTFJ010000076.1, from coordinate 1,392 downwards.
CAGACGTACGATATCGTGAGCCGCAGCCTCGATGCCGGCAACCCGGCCGCGCAAGGCCTGCTTCGAGTGAGACGCGGGCGACGCATCGGCGTCGAGCCAGGCGACTTCGACATCGCCGTCAGGTCGCGACCGGCGCGCGAGAATGAGTCCGCAGGCGCGCTCTTCCTTGCTCAGCGCATCCGGGGAATGCCCGTACATCTTCACGCATCCGGCGACCAGACGGGATTTACAGGAACCGCATTCGCCGCTTCTGCATCCGTGCGGATACGGCACCCCCGCCGCCAGAGCGGCGTCGAGGATAGTCGCTTTCCCAGCTTCGATCGCTGTCGGCCATTGCAGGAAATTAATCAGGCCGTTCGAACGGTTTGCCATCCTATTTCAACACGAGCTTGAGTGGATGCAGGTGCCGGCTATGGCGGGTCTGGGTATGGTCGAATACCGATACCCACATATAGGTGCCGTTATCGAGCGCCACGTCGAACTTCGAACCGGTGTCGATCTTGCGCACCGCTTCCAGCCGCCACCAGCCGTCGTTCCAGCTCGCGATCGCGGTTACGTCTCCGCGGTCGCCTTCGAATGGCTTGTCGATCATGATCGAAGGAAGCACGGTTCCAACCGGGTAGGTATCGAGATCAGGCGCGTACGGCACGGTATCCGCCTTCATTAGCCACAATTCGCCGCTATCGCCGACGTTGGGGTCAAGGTCGATGGTTCCCATGCGCGCAGCGAGTTGCGAAAAATCTTTGGGTAGCCATTTCGGCTCGACGTAAGGCGTGCCTTCGACCTTCTTTTAGTTCTGCTCGAAGCCGCCGCCGGTCTTGGGGTCTTGCGTATAGCCGCCGGTGTAGCGCTTCCCGGGTTTGTCGGGCGCCGGCAGCGGCGGGCCGAAGTGATTGTCGTCGACTTGCCGCAGCGGGCCGGTGCGCACGCTTTTCCAGTGCCAGACATCGACGTAACTGCCGTCGGTGGTGTAGTGCAGCCCGCGCTTGCCCGGCGCCCCCGGTTTGTCGTCCAGGGGTTTGGGCCCGAGATGCGACGAACCGCCCCCGCCGATCTCCGGGTTCAGCGCGAACATCACGGCGAATTTGTCCTCGTAATATTGATCTTCATCCTGAATGTCGTATTTGGTTTGGAGCAGCTTCCAGCCGTTGTCGGTCTTGATCAAGGGTAGGTGTTTCTGGCTGCGCGGGGAATCGCGCCATTCAAAAAGCATCGCCACCCGATCGCCGCGATAAACGCCGCGAACGCGCACCGTGACTTCGCCATCGGGCACGTTGGCGCCGCGATTCGTCTTCACTTCGACCGGCGTGAGTGCTTGCCACGCGGCATCGCCCGGGTCGCCGTCGATTTTCGGTAATTCGTTTACGTGGCGGACATCGAGCGCGGCGACCG
>JBGTFJ010000075.1:0-4220 GCA_041747355.1 Burkholderiales bacterium | reverse complement strand
GTAGAAGTAGATATTGACGCCGACTTCGCGCGCTTCCGGCAGATAGGCATACGGCGCGAAGCGGAATAGCACATTGTCGGAACGGCGCGGCACCAGCACGCGAACATCGACGCCGCGCAGCGCCGCTATCTTCAGCGCGCTGAACACACCGGCGTCGGGGACGAAGTACGGCGTCGCGATCCAGATGCGTCGCTCGGCCGACGCGATGGCATGCGCGAACAACAGGCTGCACGTTTCGAGACGATCGTTCGGCCCCGATGCCAGCACCAGCGCGACGCGATCTTCGGCGCACGCTACCGGGTTCCAGTTGAGCGGCGGCATTTCATCGGTGGAGAAATGCCAGTCCTTCAGAAACGACAGTTGCAGCGCCTGCACCACCGGGCCTTCGACGCGAATATGGGTATCGCGCCATGCGCCGATTTCCGGATCCTTGCCCAGGTATTCGTCGCCGACATTGAAGCCGCCGACAAAACCGATGCGGCCATCGACGACGACGATCTTGCGGTGATTGCGAAAATTGATGCGAAAGCGTCCGAACCAGCCTTTCTGGCCATGGAATCCGGATACCGCAATGCCGCCGCCCTTGAGTTCGCGCCGATAGCGCCGTGGCAGGCCGAAGCTGCCGATATCGTCGTAGAGAACAAAGGCGCGCACGCCTTGCCGCGCTTTGGCAAGCAGCGCCTGCTGCAGCCTGGCGCCGAGCGCATCATCGCGCAATATGTAGAACTGTACGAGCACGTAGCTTTCGGCGGCGTCGATGGCAGCGAATATCGCATCGAAAGTTTCCTTGCCGTTGATCAATAGACGCGCGCCATTGCCGCGCGTCAGCGGAAAGTTTGCCAGCGCGGAAAACCCCTGTAACTCGCCGCGTTCATCGCCTTTCGCGACCTGCTCGCGCGGATCGCCTCGCTCATGGCGCTCCTCCTGATGGCGCTGATCGTGCGGCGGCAGCAGAAAATCCCGCAGCGTGTTGTCGCGGGTATCGGCCAGTTCGTCCTCGACGTTGCCTTCGATCTCGCGGATCGCCTCGACGTAATCGACATAGCGCGAGCGCCCGAACAACCAGTAAAGCGGCAACGCCGGCAACGGAAACGCCAACAACGCCAGCGCCCACGCCGCCGAACCCTGCGGCGTGCGCGCGTGCATGACGGCGTCGAATGCGCTGAGCAGGCCGATGACATGCGCGGCCGGCACGACGAACGTCAGCCCGTGCAGGAACAACTCCCTGTTTACCCAGTTGAACCAATCCATGCGCCGTCACCTCGCTCGCTCGTTGCATTTTTTGCCGGAACGCGAAACTTGCTGATATATCGCGTATCTCACTCGTGTCATCTAGCTGGAAAGCCGCGCTTTCTTTTATACTTGCTCCATGCAGCGCACCTCTACCAAATTCGCTGTTTTCGTTCTGTTATGCACGCTGTCGCTCCAGGGCGTCGCGGCGGTAGCCATGCCGTTTTGCCAGCATCAGTCTGCGATGAATCATGCAGTGATGATAGACGCAGAACATGCCAACCACGCCGATCATCAAAAGCAAGGGAAGTCGTCGACCGGTTTTTCCTGCGATGATTGTGCGTTCTGCCAGTTGTGCGCAACTCCCGCGCTGACCTCGATGATCGCTGCACCTTCGCCTGCGCTTGCAGAAGAACTGAACCCGGACTCCCCCACGCATTTCTTCCTGTTCGTTCCCGAGCAAACGCAGCACCCTCCTCTCTCGTAGTTCGTTCAGCAGTACTCCTGTCGGCTTGAGGCGCGCGCGTCTGCGTGGGTCTGATGCCGCCGCCTAATCAGGTGTTGTAGCTGATCGCACTCGCACGGCATTTGCCGTGGACGTTGCAAGAGAGGAAGACATGAAAACACTGTTACTGACGCCCGCTCTATTGCTTGCGGGTTGCATCACAAATGTTGCGCCACCATCGTTATCGCCGAATCACCCGGCCGCTCCGGACGCGGCAGCAGTTCCGCTCCCTGAGGTCTCTCAAACCCTACAGTCGTATGAGCCGATTGCAGCGGCCGAGCCGCGTTCGCAAATGGACCACAGTGCGATGGGTCATGGCTCCATGGAGAAAGGGGGCGCTGGCGCAATGAAGGGCATGGATCACGGTGCTATGAAGGGCATGGATCACAGTTCGAAAGGGATGGAGTCCAAGGATGGCTCTATGAAGGGCATGGACCAAAGCGCCATGAAAGAAGGCGAACAGATGTCCATGCCAGCCAAGAGTAAGGATTCGACCAAGGGCGAACCATTGACGCAGGGCATGGATCACGGTTCGATGGATCTCGGCTCAACGAAGGGTATGAACTCCAAGGATGACTCTATGAAAGGCATGGACCACGGCGCGCACTGGATGGCGCCGGAAGCCGCGGCCGCGCGCAAAAACCCGGTAAAAGCAGATAAGGCATCGATCGCACGCGGCCAGGCTACATTTAAGCAAAACTGCGCCGTATGCCACGGCGCTGCGGGGCGCGGTGATGGACCAGCGGGTGCCGCGCTCAATCCCAAACCTGCCGACCTGGCAGCGATGGCCGGCGAACATCCAGACGGCGATTTCGCCTGGAAGATCGAGAACGGTCGCGGCGCCATGCCGCCGTGGAAAGGCGTGCTCACGCAAAACCAGATCTGGGATTCGGTCAACTACATAAAAAGCCTGGGCAGCGCAAAGGCTGGCTCGCAAAAGAGTGGAGGCGGTCATGACCACAGCCAGCACAAACACTAACCAGCGGAGGGAGCGTGTGATGAACAAAAAATCAAACGCTTTGCCGCTTGCGTTGCTGACTCTGGCGCTCGGCGGCTGCGCAAGCATTGCGCCTACCGCCGGCTTCGATGACGTGCAAACCGAAGTTTCGCGGCGCATCGATAAACGTGTGCAATGGCGATCGGGCAACACGGAAGATCAAGCCATCACGACCGAAATCAGCGAGATGGTGAAAAAGGAACTGGACGTCGAATCGGCAGTGCAGATTGCGCTCCTCAACAATCACGAACTGCAGGCCGTCTACGAATCGCTCGGCATTTCGCAGGCGAATCTCGTGCAAGCCGGTCTGCTCAGGAATCCCGTGTTCAATGCCGCCATCCTGTTTCCGAACGGGGGCGGCGGCCGTGCCGAACTCGATTTCGGCATCGCTCAGGATTTTCTGAGCCTATTCTACCTATCGCTGAACAAGCGGCTCGCCGGCGCGCGGTTCGAAGCCGCGAAGCTGGAGGTCAGCGCCGCTGTGCTCGGGTTAGCGCTGAACGTTCGCTCGCAGTTTTACCGAACGCAGGCCGCGAACCAGATGGTCGAGCTGTTTCAGCAGGTCGTCGCCAATACCGAGGCGTCTTACGTCTTTGCCAAGCGCCTGCGTGACGCGGGGAATATCACCGATCTAGCGCTGTATCAGGAACGTTCGTTGTATGAGGAATCCCGGCTTGGGCTCGCCGCTGCTGAAACCAGTGTGGCGGTCGAACGCGAACAACTGACAGCACTGATGGGTTTGTGGGGCGCTGATGCGCGATGGACGATCGAACCACGGCTGCCCGAAATCCCGGCCGACGAGCCGAAGGCGGACGGGTTTGAAGCGCGTGCGATTGAAGCGAGTCTCAGCCTTGCCGCGAGGAGAAAACAAATCGAAGCGGCAGCCACAGGACTGGGATTCGCCAATGCGACTGCGCTGATCCCGAGTTTCCAGGCAGGCTTTGCGGCAGAGCGCGAAGAAGACTGGGAGCGCGGTCCGACATTCGGTTTCCAGGTTCCGCTATTCGACACCGGCCAGGCACGCAGTTTTGCCGCGCGTTCGCAATTACGCCAGGCGCAGGCCGAGTATGCGGCGCTGGCGGTCGCGACCCGTTCGGCTGCACGCACGGCTTACGTCGCACTGACTTCGGCGCGCGATCGCGCGGTGTTCGTGAAGAACGTCGTGCTGCCGCTGCGCTCCCAAATCGTCGACAAGACGTTTCTGCAATACAACGCCATGCAGGTCGGCGTGTTTCAGTTGCTGACCGCGCAACGCGAGCAGGTTGCCGCTGCGCGAGAATACATCGCAACGCTGCGTGATTACTGGCTCGCGAAGAGCAACATGCAGCAGCTTGCTTCGGGCGGCATGGCGCAAATGAATGGCCTCGGCGCATCGATGGAATCGATGCCGGGTTCGATGGGCGGCGGCATGGAACCAAGCTCGGTCATGAGCGGTTCAAGTTCCGAATCGGTTAATCAAGGAGGTCACTGATGGTTACGCGACGCAAA
>JBGTFJ010000074.1:0-2161 GCA_041747355.1 Burkholderiales bacterium | reverse complement strand
CAGCGATGCTGTGAACAGCTATGCACGACTGTCCGCTACTTGCGGCGCGGCTCGCATGCCATGCGGCGAGCATCACTGCATCGGCGTCAGCGATGGCGCCGCCGAGGTCGCGATGCAGGTCGCGCATCAGTTGCGCAAAGGCTTGCGCGAGATCGTCGGTTGCCTGGTCGGCTGGCTGGTTGCCCGGCCAAGCTGCGGAAGGGAGCCGGGGTAGTCGCGCGTTCATCGCGATTCAGCGACCGCTTTCGTCTCGCCGCCAAGCACGGCGTCGAAGGCTTCGATCAACGCTTGCGGCGGTCTGCATTGGAATACGCCGCACGGTGCGCTGTCGTCGCCATTCCGCCACGCCGGATCCATGCCGCGCAAAAACAGATAGAAGACGCCGCCCACGTGCCGCTCGTAATCGTAATCGGGACTGCGTTGCCGCAACCAGCGATGCAGGGCAGTGCAATAAAGCAGGTACTGCAGGTGATAACCCTCGCGCGCCATCGCCGCATCGATTTGCGCTGGCGCGTAATCGGCTCCCGATGCGCCTAACCAATTCGACTTATAATCCGCAATGTAAAAGCGGCCATCTTGGCGAAATACGAGATCGATATAACCTTTCAGATAACCATCGAGCTCGCGGCGTGCTAGGGCAGGCAGCGCGATCCCTTGCCGTGTCGCGAGATCGCTGAGCTGGGCAGGGCTCGCGCTGCTTAACGGAAGATGAAATTCGAGTTCTTTCAGAACCGCGCTTCGCTGCAGCGATACCAGCGTCATAGCTTCTTCGCCACTCGTGAGCGGCGTGCGCAATGCGGCGCACAGCCAGGCCAACAACCGGGGCGCCCAATCTTCGCGATAACCGGCGTGGCGCAATGCCGCAATCACCACCGGCTCCCAGTCGTCGGAGGACATTGAAAAATCGATACGTTCAAGAATAATGTGCAAACAATCGCCCGCCGCGGCACCGCGTGGAAAGGCGAAGCGATCACCGCCCGCCTCAATCGACGGGAACTGCGTTGTTTTACGGATTCCATTTGCTGATCCGACCGTGGCCGCTTGATCGTGGTCCGGCGTTTCCGCGCGCCATTCCTCGCGTTCGTCTTTACTGGCGGCGCGATGCAGGGACGAGAAGCTGGCGAGGCGCCACGACTGCCGCACTGGTTGCGACAGTTCGCGCGCCGCAAGCGCGCGCGAAGGGTGCGCAGGTTCGGCCAAGCGCGATGGGATGCAGGATTCGATGATGCGAATCGCACCCTTTGCCTGCGCCGCGATAGTCTCGATGCGATTGCGGATTCCGTTATTGTCCGGCAAGGGCCCGCGTTGCGGATCGCCGTCGACATCGTGCAGCAGCCATGCCAGCGGTGAACGTTCCGCTTCCTTGATGCGCCCCCAGAACAGATAGCAGCGGTTTTTCGCGCGCGTTAACGCGACATAAGCGAGGCGAATTCTTTCGGCCAGATCCTCGCTGCGCGCACTGCGAAGCGCGATATCACGGCGACCGGAGACAAAATCCAGCGCGGCGCGATAGCCGTCGTCGGGGTCGTGATAGAACACCGCGGTATCGGTATCGCTTTCCTTCAGGTGGGCTTTGGCGTCCCACAGGAACGGCACGAAAGTGACTGCGTATTCGAGGCCTTTGCTGCGATGGATGGTTACGATCTGCACGAGTTTTGCGTCGCTTTCCAGGCGCAACTGCGCTTCTTCACTGTCGTCGCTATCCCCACTGCTCCGCTTGCCCGACAACCACGCGATCTGCGCCTGCATGCCGTGTAACCGATCGGATTGCGCGTGCAGCAGCTCGGCCAGGTGAAACAGGTTGGTAAGCCGCCGCTCGCCGTCGGCGAAGCCGGCCAGCCGCGCGGCCACTTGCTGCTCGGTGATCAGACGGCGGAACATGCGCATGAAGCCGTTTTCGCGCCAGACATCGTGATAACGCACGAAATCGTTCAGGCGCGCGTCCCATTCCTGCTGATTGTTTTCGAAATACTCGAGTTGGCTGGCCGAACAACCGAACAGGTCGGAAGCCAGCGCAGCGCGGACGACGCTTTCGCGATGCGGCTTTTGCACGGCGACCAGCAATCGCTCGAGCTGCTCCGCGTCGTCGGACGCGAACACGCTGTGATTCGCATAATCGGCGCAGGCGATGCCAAGTTCATTCAGCGCGCGCCGCACCAGC
>JBGTFJ010000073.1:0-3336 GCA_041747355.1 Burkholderiales bacterium | reverse complement strand
GCGCGAGCGCCTGGGAATACGTGTTCTTCGTCGACATAGAGGGCCACCGGCAGGATGCGCAAATCGAACGTGCCTTGACCGCGCTGCGCGAGAAAGCCGTGTTCGTCAAAATTCTCGGCTCGTATCCTCAAGCCATTTAACCTCTGGAAACTCTTAACAAGTCGAAACCAGCGTCTTTGCGAGCGCAGCGAAGCAATCGTCTTTCAATTTCTATTTGTTGCGATTGCTTCCCCGCTTCCGCGAGGACCGCTTCGTTCCTCGCAAAGATGGCTTATTCAGGAGCTTCCTTCTGCAAATAGACTTCCGTTTATGAGCTTGTGTGACCTTGCGCCGCCCTATATCCGCGGCATCGCGCCCTATGTTCCCGGCAAACCGACCAGTGAGCTGGCGCGCGAACTCGGCCTGTCCGACATCGTCAAGCTGGCGTCGAACGAAAATCCACGCGGCGCGAGTCCGCGTGCAATCGCAGCCGTACGCGACGCACTGCTCGAAGTCGCGCGCTATCCGGATGGAAGCGGCTATGAGCTGAAGCGTGCGCTGGCCAGTCATTATCGTGTGACGGCGGAGCAAATCGTGCTCGGCAACGGTTCGAACGATGTGCTCGAACTGGCGGCTCGCGCTTTTCTCGATCCGCATTCGTCCGCGATCTATTCGCAACACGCGTTTGCGGTTTACCCGTTGGCGACACAGGCGACCGGAGCGACCGGGATGGAAGCGCCGGCCAGGGATTTCGGCCACGACCTCGATGCGATGCTGGCAACCGCACGCGCCGATACGCGCCTTGTGTTTATCGCCAATCCGAACAATCCGACCGGAACGTTGCTCGCAGCCGGCGAATTGCGGCACTTCCTGGAAAGCGTTCCGCCGTCACTGCTGGTGGTGCTCGATGAAGCTTATGCCGAATATTTGCCGGATAGTATCGATGACGTTAGCGGTGGCGGCAGCATCGACTGGTTGCGCGAGTTTCCCAATCTGATCATCACGCGCACATTTTCCAAAGCCTATGGATTGGCTGGTTTGCGCGTCGGCTTTGCGCTCGCGGATGCCGGTGTTGCCGATCTGATGAACCGCGTGCGCCAGCCGTTCAACGTCAGCAGCGTGGCACTCGCTGCCGCGCAGGCGGCGCTCGCTGACCAGGATTTCGTTCGCGACAGCCGGCGCCTGAACGAAGCCGGCATGGCGCAGATCGTTGCCGGTTTCATGCGCCTCGGCATCGAATATATTCCGTCATACGGCAACTTCGTCAGTTTCAAAGTCGGCGATGCGAATGCGGCCTATCAACGTCTGCTGAGGCTGGGCGTAATCGTGCGGCCGATCGCGAACTACGGCATGCCGCAATATCTGCGTGTCAGCATCGGGCTCGAAGCGGAGAACGCAACATTTCTCGATGCGCTGTCTCGCGCGCTGGACCAAAGCGCACGCCCGCGCGATGGCTGATTTCAGGATCGACAAACTCGTTATCTTCGGCGTCGGCCTGATTGGCGGTTCGTTCGCGCTTGCCTTGCGCGAAGCCGATGCGGTCAAATGCGTGGTCGGCGTCGGTCGCGGCCGCCACAATCTCGAACGGGCTCTGCAGCTCAAGGTTATCGATGACATCGCCAGCGACACAAAGAGCGCCGTCGACGGCGCCGATTTCGTGCTGATCGCGACGCCGGTCGGGCAAATGGCCGGGCTTATGAGCGCGATGGCACCGCATCTGGATGCGCGCGCGGTGATTACCGACACCGGCAGCTCCAAGCAGGATGTCGTGCAACTCGCGCGCGAAACCCTGAAGGGATGCTTGCCGCGCTTCGTGCCCGCGCATCCGATCGCGGGCGCCGAAGCCAGCGGCGTGAGCGCTGCGCGCGCCGATCTGTATCGGGACAAAAACGTTGTCATCACACCGCTTGCCGAAACCGACGCGTTCGCGGTCGATACGGTCTGCGCCGCATGGCGCGCTTGCGGCGCGAAACTTGGCACGATGAAAGCCGACGAGCACGACCGGGTTTTCGCCGCCGTCAGCCATTTACCCCATGTGCTCGCCTACGCGCTGGTCAACATGCTGGCGCAGCGCTGGAACGCCGATCAGCTATTCGGGCTCGCAGCCGGCGGTTTTCGCGATTTCACAAGGATCGCCGGCAGCTCGCCGGAAATGTGGCGCGATATCTGTGTCGCCAACCGCGAGGCGCTGGTGAGCGAGTTGCGCCATTATCAGAAGGAGATCGAGCGTTTGACGACGCTGATTGAAGGCGGCCAGGCCGATCGACTGCAAGCCGTATTCGCGGGCGCGCAAGAGACGCGTAGTCGGTGGTTGGCAGGACGACAGGCTGGCCAGATCGAATCGACCGATTCGACATCGTGATCACCAATTATGTCGTTGCCCCAGGCGGACGCCTCGTCGGCAGTCTGCGCGTTCCGGGCGACAAATCGATATCGCACCGCGCGATCATGCTGGGTTCGCTGGCGGAAGGCGTCACCGAAGTCGAAGGCTTCCTCGAAGGCGAAGACGCGATCGCGACCATGAACGTGTTTCGCGCGCTCGGCGTTCGTATCGACGGTCCGGAGCAGGGTCGGGTGCGCATCGAGGGCGTCGGCTTGCGTGGGCTAAAGGAACCACGCGGCGTCCTCGATTGCGGCAATTCGGGAACTTCGATGCGGCTTTTGTGCGGCCTGTTGGCTGCGCAGCCGTTCGCTAGCGAACTGACCGGCGACGCAAGCCTGAAGAAACGGCCAATGCGGCGAGTAGCAGGGCCGTTGCGCGAAATGGGCGCCGACATTCGCACCGCCAATAATGGGTGTCCGCCGCTGGCAATTCGTCCCGTGAAGGAATTGCGCGGCATCAGCTATCAGCTTCCGATCGCCAGCGCCCAGGTCAAAAGCGCGTTGCTGCTGGCTGGTCTCTATGCAAATGGCATGACGTGGATAAGTGAGCCGGCGCCGACGCGCGACCATACCGAACGCATGCTGCAGGCATTCGCTTATCCGGTGCAGCGCGAACGGGGCCGCGTTGGCGTCAGCGGCGGAGGGCGGCTGGTCGCTACGAATATCAGGGTGCCAGCAGACATTTCATCGGCGGCTTTTTTCATGATCGGCGCCAGCATCGCGCCCGGTTCCGACGTCGTATTATGTGATGCCGGGATCAATCCGACACGCGCCGGCATGATCGAGATTTTGCGCTTGATGGGCGCAAATATTTCGTTGCTGAACGAGCGCGAGTTCGGCGGCGAACCGGTCGCCGACATCCGCGTGCGCCATGCCGACTTGCACGGCATCGTCATTCCAAGGCATCTGGTGCCGCTTGCCATCGATGAATTTCCCGCGCTGTTCATAGCCGCTGCCAGCGCCGCCGGCAAAACC
>JBGTFJ010000072.1:0-12784 GCA_041747355.1 Burkholderiales bacterium | reverse complement strand
CGCCGCGAAACCGGAATTTGCGGTTTAACAGAGTGTGTCCGCGCCATCCATGACTGCATCGCACTCGCAAGGGACTTTATGGAAGCTTATGTCGTAGCGCCGGGCCGCGGCTGGCAATGGATAGTCGATGGCTTCGGCTTGTTCCGCAAAAATCCGATCATCTGGATCGTGCTGATCGCCGCGCTGTTCGCGATTGCGGTCGGGCTCGGCCTGATTCCGGTGCTCGGCCCGCTGGTTTTCTATCTGCTGTCGCCGATCTTTCTCGCCGGCCTGATGCTGGCCTGCCGTGCGCTCGAAAAAGGCGACGAAATCGAAATCGCTTATTTGTTCGCCGGCTTTCGCGTCAACACCAGCCAGTTGATCACGATAGGCGGCATCTACCTGATCGGGCAAATCGTCATTTACGGAGTGCTGATCGTGATCGGCGGCAGCGCAATGACGGCGATGATGAGCGGCATGGGCAGCGCCGAAATCGCGGCCATGCCGGATGCCCTGTCGGGAGTGATGCTCGCGCTGATGATCGCGCTGGCGTTATCGGTGCCGCTGATGATGGCGATCTGGTTCGCGCCGCTGCTCGTCGTGTTCGACAACGCGCCGGCGCTGGCGGCAATCAAACTCAGCTTTGCAGCCTGCCTCAAAAACATCCTGCCCTTCACGGTCTATGGCCTTGCCATGTTCGTGCTCAGCATCATCGCCGCGATCCCGCTCGGGCTCGGTTTGTTGATTCTGATTCCAACGATCTTCGGCTCGATTTACACCAGTTACAAGGATGTGTTTGCGGTAAGCGAACCCGGTGGGCAGATGCTGATCGGCGACAGCGAGTTGCCTTAAGCCGCTTCCTTGAGGGCGATCGCGTCCCGCTGACCGCAGGCCTGATTCAAACCCAAATCACACGCTTGCTTAAAGTCCTGGAGAGCTAGCGCAATACGAGAGGAAGCCTTATAGCTAAGACCCCGAGCCAGGTAAGTTTTGGCGTATTTCGGATCGAGCGCCAATGCTTTGTTGAAATCGTTGATAGCTTCTTCCTGACGGCCCATCTCGTAATAAATAACGCCGCGATTATGGTATGCATGTACATAGCGCGGATTAGCGGAAATGACAGCAGCGTAGTCCTCGATCGCTTCCTGTTTGTGGTTGGCGCGAGAATAGGCATTCCCGCGGTTGTAGAAAATTCTGTCGGTGCCGGCTACCTGCGCATTATTTCGTACCAGGCGCGCGGCATCGTCCCAGAGCAAAAAATCATGAGAAAAAGTTGTGAGCCTGTCTCGTGAGGCCGGAATTATCACCACGCAAATCGCAACCAGCAAGAACGTGCTCGTTTTCCTGGACAATCGGGACAGCGCCCACGGCAAAGCCGCAAACAAACCCACCATCCACGGGTAGCTCCTGTACAGAACGAACGATTCTTGAATCCGAACCGTTGACAGTTCTGTCATGAACAGCAGCCAAGGAAAGAGTAGCGCGAAGCCTACGAGGCCCTTGTTTCCACGCTGCATCAGGAGACGTGTAGCGAACAATCCATACAACACGAAGGCGGTCGGCCCTATCGCATGCGGCCATGCGAATAACTCCTTGGTCAAAGGCTCGCGGATGTCCACCGACATCCCTGCCGTCGATGGCAACACCCAGAAAATCCAGTACTTGAAGAAGAGGAATGATTGGGTAATCAAACTCAACGGGTAAGCACAATCAACATCGAGGCTCGCTTGCGACTCCGCCATCTTCTTCAGCATTTCCAGCGCATAAGGTTCATACGAATTGCCGAGCACGCCCTTGATCTTGAGAATGACCGCTAGGCCAATCAAGCCGAAAGCCGCGAACGGCAGGACGATCTCTTTAAACAGTTTCCACGACGGCGGCCGAAGCAAAAACGTCATCGCCAGCAGAACGCCGGGAACCATGACGCTGTGCTCTTTCGAAAAAACGGCAAGAAAATAAAAGACAACGCTGACAACAAACCAGCGTCGCTTGTTTGTCAGTAACGCTTGCAAATAGCTCCCGCAAGTCACCAGGCTGAATAGCGTAGCCATCAAAATCGAGCGCTGGACCAGGTAAGCCGCCGCATAGACTGCGGCCGGATGCGAAACAAAAATTATCGCGGCAAAAAAAGCGATTTGCGCTATGGGGAGCCCTTGGCGATTGCCTGCTTCCGCCGCAGGCAGCACGGCGGTAAAAAGCCGCTTCAAAAAAAAGAAAAGAACGATAGCGTTGGCTGCGTGCAGGGCAAGATTGCCTAAACGAAACCATATCAAATCCAGCCCGAGCAAATTCGCGGTCCACCCCAGGGAAGCGTAAGGCAGCCAGCGCAAATCGAACTTGAACGTCGATGCGCCGAAGAGTTGCGGAGTTTGTCCGTCAAAAAAGTAAGCATCGTCGAAGACAATGGGGTTCCATAGGTACGGGCCGTACAGAGCCGTCGCGGCTAGCAATATGACCAGGACCGGGAGCCAACTGCTAACCCTCGTCAGGACGTGCTGTGACCGAAGGGCGTAACTCGTACCTGGGTTTGCAGAATTAAAAGCTGAGAGCGGCGCATCTACAGACGTTTCACCGAGCCCGGTTGCCGCGTCGCCTTCAAATTCTTTTGATGTCATGCATTTCGCTCGAGCTCGTCCAACTGAAGTCCGATTATCTATCTCTAAGCCGGCATCGCTTCTCGGCGTTTCCGGGCGCAAAAAAACGGGCGCCGAAGCGCCCGTTCCGTGTTCTACATCAGCCGTTACGGGCAGTTACCCTGACCAGATTTCAGACCGCGTGTTGCGTTACAGATCGTACCGCTCATGACCCAAACCATATTCGCTGCGCCAGAGTTTGCCGTTGGCGTGTAAGTAAAACCCAAATCTGCTCCGCCCGTGGTAGTCGCCGCGCTTGTTCCCGTAATTATGCCGGTAGCAGCTACAGCGATTGTTTTGAGATTCTGTGTGGTTACGGCTGCCGGAACGCCATTGGAGCCCGCGGCGCAAGCTGTCAACGCTCCTTGTTCCTGCGCGCACAAGCCAATCGCCGTTTTATAGCTGGCCAGTTCTGCCACTGTCGACGAGGCCTTCGCGCGCGAGGTGTAATCGGCATACTGCGGAATCGCAACCGCCGCCAAAATACCGATGATCGCAACCACGATCATCAGTTCGATCAAGGTAAAACCTGTTTGTAAACGTTTCATTCAAAAAACTCCTAATAAGTTTGTCGGTAGGTAACAAACCCCGGGGGATTGGGTTGACAGATATTTAGCAATGGATATGCCATGCGCGGAGGGCTATTCGTGCGGGGCATGCCGCGGGTGTTGCAAGCCTCGTGCGAGGCAGACAAAGCTAATAGTCATGCGGAGTTAGCGCAGGCGTACCCTCGATCAAAATTCCATGAGATTGGCAAGGAGGTCAGCGCCCGACCGTGTTCGACGATATTGTTTGCGACAACCTGATTGACGTTTTACGTCACTTTCCGCAAAGCTTTGGCAGCCTGAGAAGCGCGCCGCGGGATGGTCCGTGTAGCATGAGATTGGGAACAAGAATGCAGGACCTCAGCGGTTCAACTTCAGCGCAGCTTCGGCGAGCCTTCTACCCAGCGCAATACACAACTGCTTTTCGTCCTCACTGATCGCCCGCTCGTCGCCCATGCCGCTGACATGGCTCGCGCCATACGGCGTCCCGCCCATCGTAGTCGATTTCAACTCCGGATTTGAATAAGGCAAGCCGACGATCAGCATGCCGTGATGGATCAGCGGCAGCATCATGCTCAGCAACGTGGTTTCCTGGCCACCGTGCAGCGATGCCGTCGAAGTGAAGACGCACGCCGGCTTGCCGACCAGCGCGTTCGACATCCACAAGCCGCCTGTGCCATCGAGAAAATGCTTGAGTGGCGCTGCCATATTGCCGAACCGCGTGGGCGAACCGATTGCCATGCCGATGCATTCTTCGAGATCTTTGAGTTCGGCATAGGGCGCGCCCGCGTCCGGAATAGCGGCTGCGGTCGACTCGCAAACTGTGGACACCTTGGGCACCGTGCGTACGCGCGCATTGACGCCGGGGACTTGCTCGATGCCGCGGGCGATTAGCGTAGCGAGTTGCCGGACCGATCCCGTGTGGCTGTAATAGAGCACGAGGATGTCTTGCATGCTTGCGATTTTTAAGGGAATCTACGGCTATGTTACGCCAGTATTCCGCGCCCATGATCGACCGGAGCCGCGGCGCGCTCAATTTCATCCGCCTCGTTTTTACCCGCTTTATCGAGGAGCGTTGCCCGCAGATCGCCGGCAGTCTCACGTTTACTGCACTGCTTGCGCTGGTGCCGCTGATCACGATTGCGCTGACTGTGATCTCCGCGTTTCCGGTATTCACCGGGGTGTCGGTGCAGTTCAGAGAATTCATCCTGAGCAACCTGGTACCGGATTCCGCCGGGCGCGTCATCAGCGTCTACACGCAGCAATTCGCCGATAACGCAGCGACGCTGACCGCGGTCGGCATCGTGTTCCTCGCCGTTACTTCGATCATGCTGATGATGACGATAGATCGCGCGCTCAACACGATCTGGCGCGTGAAACGGCAGCGTTCGGTGTTGTCGAGCGTGTTGATCTACTGGATGTTGCTGACGACCGGGCCGGTACTGATCGGCGCCAGCCTGTCGCTGACATCGTGGATACTGAGCGTCTCGATGGGCATCGTCGGGGAAGTGCCTGGCGCGAATGTCGCGTTGCTCAAGCTTGTGCCGATCGTGCTGACTTCACTTGCGTTCGCGTTGATTTTTCTGGCCATACCGAATCGCCACGTCAGGCTGCTCGATGCGTTGATCGGCGGCATCGTCGCCGGGCTCGCATTCGAAGTGATGAAGCGCGGCTTCGCCTACTACATCACGCAGGTGCCGACGTATACGCTGGTCTACGGGACATTCGCGAGCTTCCCGATTTTCCTGGTATGGATCTACCTGTCCTGGCTGGTAATCCTGTTTGGCGCGGTTATCAGCGCTGTGCTGCCGTATTGGCGGGTCGGCGCATGGCGCGTCAAGCCGGTGCCGGGGAGCCGGTTTTTCGAGGCGCTCGAAATCCTGAAAATACTGTGGACCGCGCAGCAAAGCGGCAAGGTGGTTTCGCTTAAGACGTTGCATGCGCGCATGCACCTCGGCCTGGAGAATATCGAGGAAATCCTCAATTTACTGAGCGACGTTGGCTGGGTGCGCGAGGTGGTCGGCAATGGTTGGGTCATGATAAAAGACGCCAGCGAAATCAAGTTGGCGGATGTTTATCGGCTGCTCGTATTCCGCGCCGATTTGGCCGCGGTGCTTGCCGGCAGTACATCGGCCGATTTCGATGAACTGGCCGAAGCGGTGTCGACGCGCGTATCTCACGATATGCAGATGACGTTGAAAGAATTGTTCATAACGCCGACGCGGGCGCCCGAACCCGAATTGTCTCCGGCTTGAGCTGGTGGTTAGCGACCTTAGCGTACTGTCAGCACTGGCGTAATCGCAGTACCGCTCCTGATCTTGCCAGCGGCAAGCAATGCCGAATCGCGGCTGGAATAGGGCCCGGCGTGTACGCGGTACAAGCCGTCCTTGACGAAAACCTGCAGCGCATCGCCGAGCGCGCCCATTCCGCCTAACTTGATGCGCAATTTCGCCAGCAGTGCATCGGCCTTGGCGCGCGTGGCAAAAGCGCCGAGTTGCAGATAGATCGGGCCAGACTTTTCAACTCCGTCGACAGATGAATTGGCCGCGGCGGTGCGAACGCCAGCGTCGGTCGATGTCTCCGGTATCTTTCCCGCGTCGCTCGCCTTCGCGATGGCGCGCGTCTCGTCGGGCAATATCAGTTCGACTTCGACAGGCGTGCTGCCATCGTCGAGAAAGCCGAGCTTGTAGGCGGCGGTGTACGAAAGATCGATCAACCGGTTCGCGTGGAATGGGCCCCGATCGTTGACGCGCACGACAATTGATTTGCTGTTCGACAGCCGCGTGACGCGTACATAGCTCGGAAGCGGCAATGTCGGATGTGCGGCCGTCATCGCGTACATATCGTAGATTTCGCCGGACGACGTTCGCTCGCCGTGGAATTTCTTGCCGTACCAGGATGCGATGCCACGCGCTTTGTATGGCGCGCGCGACTTTGCCGGCACGTAATTCTTGCCGAAAATCGTGTAAGGCCGATTCGCGTAGCGGTGCAAGGCCTCGGTTTTCGGTTGCGCATCCGGGATGCTGTCGAGATTCGATGGCGGCTTCGCTGCCGGGCCGTCATTCTTGTAATAGCCGCCCTTATCCGGCAGCGTCGCAGGCGATTCGTGAGTCGCCTGCGGATCGATCGCAGGCGGCGTCCGCGGCGGCGGCGCGCTTGCGCAGCCTGAGATCGCGAGAGCAATTCCGAGGATAAGGCGTGAAGCGTACCGCGCGCGCGCGTTCGTCTTTTCTACGCACACCGCATACCCGCGCGCTTCTTCCGCAAGCACGCTCAACTCGCGCGCGCCTTATGCGTCTGAATGCTCATCAGGATGCCGAAGCCGAGGAAAATCGTGACCAGCGCTGTGCCGCCATAGGAAATCAGCGGCAACGGAACGCCAACCACCGGCAGGACGCCGCTGACCATGCCCATGTTGACGAAGGCGTAGGTGAAAAAGGTCATCGTGATCGCGCCGGCCAGCAAGCGCGAAAAAAGTGTCCCCGCGTTCGCCGCGATGAACAGGCCGCGGCCAATAACGAGCATGAAGCCGATCAGCAGCAGGGAATTGCCAACGAGCCCGAATTCTTCGGAAAACACCGCGAAGATAAAATCGGTCGTGCGTTCCGGCAAGAAATCGAGGTGGGTCTGCGTGCCGTGCAGCCAGCCTTTGCCGGTCAATCCGCCGGAACCGACTGCTATCGTCGCCTGAATGATGTGATAACCAGCGCCGAGCGGATCGGTCGTAGGATCGAGCAGCGTCATGATGCGCATACGCTGATAGTCGTGCATCACCGACCACAGCACCGGCAGACTGGCGCCGGCGATAACCGCCAGGCCGATCATGACCCGCCAGCTCAGCCCGGCGAAAAACAATACGTAAAATCCCGAGGCTGAAATGAGGATTGCAGTGCCGAGATCGGGTTGTTTGGCGATAAGGGCAACCGGAACGATCAGCAGAAGGGCGGCCACGCAAAAATTCCTGAAGCCCAGAACCGATTCATACCGGTTGAAATACCAGGCCATCGTCATCGGCAGCGCGATTTTCATCAGCTCCGATGGCTGGATGCGGGCAACGCCGACATCGAGCCAGCGTCGCGCGCCATTGACGATCTCGCCGAACAGGGCGACGCCGAGCAGGAGCAGCAAGCCGGCGATATACATCGGCACCGCGAGCGACATCAGGTAGCGCGGCGGAATATTGGCGACCACCCACATCGCCGTAAAAGCCACAGCCATGTTGATGAACTGGGTCTCGATGCGCCCCATGCTTTCGCCCGACGCGCTATAGAGAACCGTCAGCCCGGCGGCCAGCAACAACACGATGGCGATCATCAGCCAGCCGTCGATGTGCCCGGTTAGCAGGCGATACAATCGGCTAATCACTTTGCGCCTCGTCGTCGTCTTCCGGCGCGATTCCGGTTATCTCCGGGCGCTTACCAAGCAGGTAGTAGTCGAACGCAATGCGCGCAATAGGCCCCGCGGTCGAACCGCCGTGCCCGCCGTTTTCGACCAGCACAGCAACCGCGATTTTGGGATTCTCGGCCGGCGCATAGGCGATGAACCAGGCATGGTCGCGATGCCGTTCGGCAACCTTGCTCTCGTCGTATTTCTCGTTCTGTTTGATTGCGACCACCTGTGCGGTGCCGGTCTTGCCGGCGAACACGTATTCGGCGTTGGCGCCGGCTTTGGCTGCGGTGCCACCGGTGCGCGTCACATCGACCATTGCGGCCTGTACGCGGCGCAGGTTGTCCGGCTTGAAAGTAATGGTATTGAGCGTGACGGGTTCGACATCGGCGGGCTGGTCGGCGCCGAGAGCCTGGATCTGCCTGACGAAATGCGGCCGCATGGCCTTGCCATTATTTGCGATTACCGCAGTCGCATGAGCAAGCTGCAGCGGCGTCGCGATGTTGTAGCCCTGGCCGATGCCGACCGAAATGGTGTCGCCGGCAAACCATTTCTGCTTGTGCCGTTTCTGCTTCCATTCAGTCGAAGGCAGGATGCCGGTCGCTTCGCCTTCGACATCGATGCCTGTCTTCTTGCCGAAGCCGAACTGGCCGATATAACTATTGATCGCGTCGACGCCAAGCTCATTGGCCAAACCGTAGTAATAGGTGTCGCAAGAGATCACCAGTGATTTATGCAAATCGACGCTGCCGTGGCCGGTCAACTTCCAGTCGCGATAACGATGCGAATGGCCGGGCAGCGTGAAGAAACCGGGATCGCTGATTGTCGTTTGCGGTGTGCGCTTGCCGAGATCGAGGCCGGCCAGCGCCATGAAGGGCTTGAACGTCGAGCCCGGAGGATACGTTCCCTGCAGTGCACGATTGCTGAGCGGGCGATCCAGCGAGGTGCTGAGCGCCTCCCAGTTTTGTGAATCGATGCCATCGACGAACAGATTGCCGTCGTAGCCCGGCTTACTCAAGAATGCGAGCACCTCCCCGGTCGCAGGCTCGATCGCGACAAAAGCGCCGCGCCGGTCGCCGAATGCCTGCTCGACGATCTCCTGCAGCCGGATATCGAGCGACAAAACAAGATTGCTGCCGGAAACCGGCGGCGTGCGGCTCAACGCGCGCACGATGCGGCCGCCGGCGTCGATCTCAACGCGCTCGAATCCGGCGGTGCCGTGCAGCGCTTTTTCGTAGCTCTGTTCGAGGCCGAGCTTGCCCAGGTGCAGCGACCCGCGATAATTTGGCGCTTGTCCGTTTGCCTCGAGCTGCGCCTGATCCTTGTCGTTGATGCGGCCGATATAGCCGACCACATGCGAGACCAGTTCGGCTTTCGGATAGTGGCGGAAGGCGCGCGCCTTCAGTTCGATTTCAGGAAAACGGTAGCGGTTCGCGACGAAGCGGGCCACCTCGGTGTCGTTGAGCTTGGTCCGTATCGGCAGGCTTTCGAAATCCTGGCTTTCTTCGAGCAGTTTTTTGAAGCGCTTGCGGTCGCGCGCGGAAATATCGACGATGGCGCTGAGCCCGCCGATCAGCTTGTCGACGTTGCGTACTTTGCCGGGCGTGATTTCGAGCGTATACGCGGAATAGTTGTGGGCGAGGACCGAGCCGTTGCGGTCGACGATCAGGCCGCGGTTTGGCGCTACCGGCACAATCGAAATCCGGTTGTTTTCGGCCTGCGTCTGATAATGCTCGTGTTGCATAACCTGCAGGAAAAAAAAGCGCGAGAACAGGCCGCAGAACATCAGGAATACGACGGCGCCGCCGATCGCGAGGCGCAAGCGGAAGCGATGCAGTTCTGCCTGCTCGTTTTTGATTTCGGGCCCGCGCATCATGCTTGTCTAGCGCTTCATGATCGTATTCGGCGACCTGTCCTGGCCGTCCCAATCGGCGCGTGTTCGCCGCGGGATTTTGAGCATGACGCCCAACAGCGGCCACAGCAGAGCCGCGGTCAGAATGCCGCCGAAATAATCCCAGCCAGGGAGACTCGCGCCGCCCAAAAGTCGGACCATCAACATGATAAGTTCAGCGCTGAACAACACCAGCACCGCGTAGACGACCTGCGTGACCAGCGCAAAGTTCTGCACGCGGCGATGCATGACGATAGCGGCGTAAGCGAGAAAAGAGTAGGCGAGCGCGTGTTGTCCGAACAGGCTGGCATCGACAACATCCATCAGCAGTCCGAGCATCCACGCGCCGAAAAACCCGATTTTGCGCGGCTGGTGTATGCACCAGTACAACAAGACCATCGCTACGAAATCCGGGCGGAGAATGCGGCCGACGCCAAACCATGGCAGCAGATTGAGAACGAACGCGAGCGTCAGCGTGATCAGGATGACGTTGAATTTGACTGGCAGCAGGATTTCCTGCTTGCTTGGCCGCGCTTGCATCAGGGTCCCTTGATGGATTCGTTGGCCTGCATGGAAGGCTGTCGGCCCTCCGCCTTCTCGACCGGCAAGGGCTCGAGCGACAGGATCAGCACCTGGCGATGGCGGCTTACACCGGCCGCGGCAATGCAGGTTATTTTGGCGAACGAGTAGGCGGCGTCGCTTTCGATGTTCGACACGACTGCGACCGGCAGACCGGCCGGATAGGTGCCATCAAGCCCGGAAGTCACTAATCGATCGCCGATCCGAATATCGGCGTCGACCGGTATGTAACGCAAATCGAGGGTATTTTCCTGGCCTGCGCCGAATACGATGGCGCGCAATCCGCTGCGCGCGATCTGGATCGGCACCGCCTGTTCCTTGTCGGTGATCAGCGTAACCTCCGACATCCACGGCAACACGCTGGTGACCTGACCGATCACGCCGATTTCATCGACAACTGCGCGGCCGGCAATTACGCCATGCTGCGCGCCTTTGTCGACCGAGATCTTGCGCGTCAGCGGATCACGGCCGGCGTACAGGATTTCGGCCACCAGCGCAGATCGCCCCAGGCGCGGTTTGGCATCGAGCAAGCGGCGCAAATAATCGTTTTCGGATTCTAGCGAATCGAGGCGTTGCAGTTGCGCGGCGTTCAGCAGATTTTGCTCGGCGAGCCGTTCGTTTTCACTTTGCAGTTCGGTCTGGACGACGAAAAAATCACTGGCGCGATGGTAGAACTGCACCGGAGAAATGGCGAGGCGCTGCAGAGGGTAGATCACGAACGAGATGCTTTGGCGCGCGAGGTCGAGATACTTGAGGCGCGCGTCGGCGATGATCAGGCCAATCGACAGCAACGCGAAGAAAACGAGGCGGGCAGCAGAACTCGGGCCTCGTTCGAAAAACGGTGGCGGTTGGTGTTCCATCGATTCAGCGGGCGCTCAAACAACTGCCGCGTTTCGCCTCTGCGCAAACGCGGCAGGAACTGAATACGTTCAGTCGTCGGTAAAAATCGTTCCCAAAGTATCCATTTTTTCGAGCGCGCGCCCGCAACCGCGCACTACGCAAGTCAGAGGATCTTCGGCGACGATCACCGGCAATCCTGTTTCTTCCATCAGCAACCGGTCGATGTCGCGCAACAGCGCGCCGCCGCCGGTGAGGACCATGCCTTTTTCCGCGATATCCGCGCCGAGTTCCGGCGGTGTTTGCTCGAGCGCCGATTTGACGACGCTGACGATGCTGTTCAGCGGATCGGTCAGCGCCTCGAGGATTTCATTGCTTGAAATCGTGAAGCTGCGCGGTATGCCTTCGGCCAGATTGCGCCCTTTGACTTCTTTTTCGCGCACTTCCGAGCCCGGAAACGCCGAGCCGATTTCCTTCTTGATTTCTTCGGCGGTCGGGTCGCCGATCAACATGCCGTAGTTGCGCCGGATGTAATTGATGATTGCCTCGTCGAACTTGTCGCCGCCGACGCGAACCGAACCTGAATACACAATGCCGCCGAGCGAGATCACGCCGACCTCGGTGGTGCCGCCGCCGATATCGACGACCATCGAACCGGTCGCTTCTTCGACCGGCAAGTCGGCGCCGATCGCAGCCGCCATCGGCTCTTCGATCAGCTCGACTTTGCGCGCGCCGGCGCCGTAGGCGGATTCGCGAATCGCGCGTCGTTCCACCTGGGTCGAACCGCATGGCACGCAGATGACGATGCGCGGGCTGGGCGAAAACATCCTGTTATCGTGAACCTTCTTGATGAACGCCTTCAGCATTTGCTCGGTCACGGTGAAATCGGCGATGACGCCGTCTTTCATCGGACGGATCGCGGTGATATTGTGCGGCGTGCGGCCAAGCATCTGTTTTGCGGCCAGACCGACCGACTGAATGATTTTCTTGCCGTTCGGACCGCCGCCTTGCCGGATGGCGACGACAGACGGCTCGTTCAACACGATCCCGTGACCTTTCACGTAAATCAGCGTGTTCGCCGTGCCGAGGTCGATCGCGAGGTCATTCGAGAAATAATTGCTTAAAAATCCAAACATAACGAGTCCGTCCCGTGGGGTGGAGGAGTGATGCTACAAATAACGAATTATGATAGCTTATAAGTCGTGAACGTATAAAGCGTTACAGTCAAGTATTCAACAAGTTTGAGTGCTGTCCGAGTCGGAGAATTTCACGTCCGACGTACCTTTCAACCAGCAAATAGCCGGTAGTTTATGCCTGTTTCCCTGAGCGATGTGAAGCGCGTCGCCGAGCTTGCGCGTATCGAGATCGACGACCGCGAAGCCGAGGCGATGCTCGATCAGTTGTCCGGCATTTTTTCCTTGATCGAACAAATGCAGGCCGTCGATGCCAGCGGCATCGAGCCGATGGCGCACGCCCGCGACATGGTCGCTCGCCTGCGCGACGACTTTGCGACCGAACCTGATCAGCGCACGCTGTTTCAATCGATCGCCCCGCAAGTTGAAGCGGGTCTGTACCTCGTGCCCAAAGTCATCGAATAATCCATGCAAAGTTCTGGTTCGTCCAAAAGCGATATTCATGAGTTCGGTTTGCGCCAGCTCTCCGGCCTGCTTCATGCCAGAAAAATCTCCTGTACCGAGCTGGCGTCCGAGTTTCTAGACCGCATCAAAACGCTGAATTCACGCTATAACGCTTTCATCACGGTCGACCCTAAAGCAAGTCTCATGCAAGCGCGCGAAGCCGATGCTTTATTCGCTTCCGGACACGCGCAGTTCCTTACCGGGATCCCGCTCGCGCAGAAGGATATCTTTTGCACGCAGGGCTGGTTGACGACGTGTGGCTCGAAGATGCTGGCGAACTTCGTTTCGCCGTACGAC
>JBGTFJ010000071.1:0-2901 GCA_041747355.1 Burkholderiales bacterium | reverse complement strand
TTGCATGGTCTTGTTTTTGACCGTCTCATTGTTGTCTTGCGACATCTGCGTATAGAGCGTCGTAGTTTTGCCGCTGCCTGTCGGCCCTGTGTGGATTAGGATTCCTTCAGGCCGCGCCATTAACCGGTTCAGGATCGTTATCGTGGGCTCGGGCAGATTCATGCTATCGAGCCGCAGAATCGACTTGTCGCGATCGAGCACGCGCAGCACGATGTTTTCGCCGTGAATGGTCGGCAAGGTCGACACGCGAAAATCAATCGGACGGCCGTTCAGATTCAGCGACAGGCGGCCGTCTTGTGCGGCGCGCGTCTCGGCGATGTTCATGCCGCATATCACTTTCAGACGTACCGCGACCCCCGGCCAGTAGGTCTTGTGCAGACTGCGTACCTGCTCGAGGACACCGTCGATGCGATAGCGGATGCGCAGGAACGCAAATTCTGGCTCGAAGTGAATGTCGGAAGCGCCTCTCTTAACGGCGTCGATCAGTAATGCGCCGACCAGGCGGACGATCGGTTGCGTATATTCGTCTCCGCCGCCTTGCAGGCTCTGGTAATCGATTTCGCCGGTTTCGATCTCGCGCAGAATGCCGTCGACCGACAGTTCGAAGCCGTAAAAGTGATCGATGGTTTCTTCGAGCTGGGCTTCGCCGGCCAGCATTGTTTTGAGGTCTATCTCGGCGCCCAGCGAGGCGCGCAGTTGATCGAGCGCAACCACGTTGAAAATTTCGCTGACTGCGACGATCAGCGTCTGCGTTTCGGCGTCGAACGCGATCGGCAGCAGCCGATGACGGCGCGCAAAATCCTGCGGCACCAGCTTCAGAGCATCGGCATCGACGACGACTTTCGTCAGATCGATACTCTCCTGACCGATGGTTTGCGCGAGCATGTCGCGGATCACGGCTTCGGTGACGAAACCGAGTCGCACGAACAGCCGGCCGATCGGGATCGGGTTGGTCTTTTGTTCGGTGAGCGCGATGCGCAGCTGATCCTGCGTGATCAAGCCTTGGTGGACCAGCAGCTCGCCAAGGCGAAGTTTTTTGCGCTGCTCGATCACGACGTTCCTCTTATTCCCCGGTAGTCGCGAGTTCGACGACGTGTCGCTCAACCGTCGTCGCATCGAAGCTGGCGTTGCCGTGAAGAGCGGCAAGGGAGAGCGCTCTGCGATAATAGTCGACGGACAGCTTGCGCTGGCTCAAATGCTCGAGCCCAATTGCCAGATTGAATGCGTAGTCGGGGTGATCGGGCTGTAAGTGATGCGCCTGAAAATAAGCAGCTTGCGCGGCTGCCCATTGCGACTGATCGGCATACAGATTGCCCAGTACAAAATAAAGAAACGCCGACGGCTCGCGATCAATCAATTGTTTGAGCCGCGTTTCCGCGTTTTGGCGATCGGCCTGGCCGCCGACCGCGATCAAGCCGGCCTGCGCCAAGGCATTCTTCGGATCGGATTCGAGAATCCGAAAATAGTATTCGCTCGCCTGTGCCGACTGGTTTTTCTGGAGCGCAATCGCGGCGAGGCCGAGGAGCACGTCGGCGTTTTTCGGTTCGGCTTGCGCAAGTTTCTTGTAGCGCGATTCGGCATCGGCGTGATGGCGATCTTGCAAGGCCTGGTAGGCATCCACCAGATCCTGGTTAATCTTGGCGGCAGGCGTTTCCCGGCTTATGTCGATGCTGCGCGCAGGTTCATATCCGGAAATGGCGCGGGGGTCGGGATTTGGCTTTGCAATCGCGATCGCGCTCTGCGTCGATCTCGGGCTAATTACCGGCTGAGCGGAAACGCTCCCATCAATCGTCGTCTTCGGCGCGCTGCTCCTCGAATTACTAACTGAAGTTGTCGATTCATTCGGAACAGGCTCAGCGCTGCCATATGCGGAAACTGGCGCCTCTTTCGCCGCCGCGGCGAAGGATGGAGCCACGCGTTGCGTAGCCGGTCCGACCGATGGTGGTTGCCCGGCTTGCGCGGAAGCTATCGGACCAGAATCAGTCGATGTTATGCGCAACACGCTCGGCGAAACGGTCTTTGGCAGAGCTGGGGCCCGCAGAACGGCAGTCGGCGGCGCAGCAGCCGGCGGAGACAAGCCCGGCGTCGGTTGAGATACGACTGGCGTTGACGTGTAACTCGCCGGAGTGGGCGGCGCCAGTTGAACGTAAACATAGGCGCAGTACGCAATCAGGAACAGTGCGGCGGCAGCCGAAAATACCACCAGGGGACGTTCGCGAACAAAATCCGTTACGCGCGCCCGTGGACTGCTTACTGCCAGAATGGCGGCAGCTTGGGCTGAACTCGCGTCGCTGTAAATCGGTTTGAGCGCCTTCACATGGTCCACTGGTTGCAGCGTCAGCTCACGCGGCGGATGCGCCGAAGCCGCTTGACCGGCTGCTCCGATCCGCTCCTCGCCGGCTTTCTGCAAGGCTTTCAGCAATAAGCTCACTGCGTGGCCTCGTTGCCGCTTCTCGACGGCAAAAAGCGCTGCAGCGATTTCAGCTCTTCAGACTCGAGCGACGGATTAGCCACCACTACCGGGCGCAAAAAGATGATCAGTTCAGACTTGACCACTGCCTCATCGCGGAAACTGAACACATCGCCGATCACCGGCTGTTTGGACAGAATCGGCACGCCGTCGCGGTTGCGTCTGACGTCGTCCTGCATGAGCCCACCGAGCACGACGGTTTGGCCGCTGCCAACGCGCAGCACCGATTCCATTTCGCGCGCCTGGATTTCGGGAATAAGGTTGGTCACGTTGGCGGCGGCCAGCGAAGGATTGGGATCGCGCACAAAGCTCGTGATGCGCGAAACGGTGGGGCGCACGTTCAGCATGACGCTGCCGTTTTCGTCAATCTGCGGGGTTACGAACATCACCAAGCCGACCGGTACGGTGTTGATCGTCGTGTTGAAGGTCGT
>JBGTFJ010000070.1:0-2031 GCA_041747355.1 Burkholderiales bacterium | reverse complement strand
GCAAAAGCGCGCCGAGAAAAGCGCGCGTCAATCAGGCGTTCGGCTTTCAGGGTCTGAACCGCGTACCGCTCGACGAAGCGCAAGCCGGCGAAATCGTGCTGATCAACGGCATCGACGACATCGGCATCGGCGTGACACTGGCTGATCCCGCGCGCCCCGAAGCATTGCCGATATTGGCGGTGGATGAGCCCACGCTGACGATGAATTTCCAGGTCAACACGTCCCCTTTCGCCGGTCGCGAAGGCAAATTCGTGACCAGCCGTCAATTGCGCGAACGTCTCGAAAGAGAATTGCTGGTCAACGTCGCCATGCGTCTGGAGACGACTGAAGACACCGATGTCTTTCTGGTTTCCGGCCGCGGCGAACTGCATCTGACCATATTGCTGGAAAACATGCGGCGCGAAGGCTACGAACTTGCAGTATCGAAGCCGCGCGTGATCGTGCGCCAAATCGACGGCGTCAAATGCGAACCGTATGAACTGCTGACGGTAGACGTCGAAGAGGCAAACCAGGGCGCGGTCATGGAAGCGCTCGGCGCACGCCGCGGCGACCTGCAAGACATGCAATCGGACGCGCGCGGCCGCGTTCGACTCGACTACCGGATTCCGGCGCGCGGTCTGATAGGCTTCCAGTCCGACTTCCTGACCATGACGCGCGGCACCGGGCTCAAGAGCCATGTATTCGACGGCTACGCGCCGATGAAAGCCGACATGGCCGCCCGCCACAGCGGCGTGCTGATCTCGGCCGAGCAGGGCGACGCCGTTGCCTATGCGCTATGGAAACTACAGGAGCGCGGCCGCATGTTCGTCAGTCCCGGCGACAAGCTGTACGAAGGTATGGTCATCGGCATTCACACCCGCGATAACGATCTCGTCGTCAATCCGATCAAGGGCAAGCAGCTAACCAATGTCCGGGCATCCGGCACCGACGAAGCCGTCACCCTGACGCCGCCGATTCAACTCACGCTGGAATCGGCGATCGAGTTTATTACCGACGATGAGTTGGTGGAAATTACGCCGAAGACGATACGGATTCGCAAGCGCTACCTGGTGGAACACGAGCGGAAACGGGCATCTCGCGCGGCTTGATCAAATCCGGTCAGTCGCCGCGTTCGGTTTGATGTCGAATGGATCAAACGGATTGC
This sequence comes from Burkholderiales bacterium, assembly GCA_041747355.1. Classification (GTDB taxonomy): domain Bacteria; phylum Pseudomonadota; class Gammaproteobacteria; order Burkholderiales; family JACMKV01; genus JACMKV01. The sequence goes on along the minus strand of JBGTFJ010000070.1, from coordinate 887 downwards.
TGTTTGTCTTCCAAAGTTCACGGATGAAATGGAATGACAATCCGGAATGAGATTCTCAATTTCGGGCGAACGACGTTCATCTTTCTGCTGCTGCTATTGCTGGGCGATCTTTACTACGTGACTCTGCATTGGCTGTATATCAATCACGATGACGAGCCATGGCACGGTATTCTCAGCGCGCTAGGGAATCCTGAATACTTCGACAACCCTGTCTACTCGATAGAGATCGATCGAGGCTACGCCGAGACCTATCAGTACCTGAAGCTCGCATGGTCTTCCGTCATGTCGTTCTGTTTACTTGCCAAGTCGCGACAGGCGCTTTATTTGTTTTGGGCGATTTTCTTTTTTTATCTGTTGCTGGACGACTTTGGCCAGTTGCACGAGCGAATGGGAAACTGGTTCAACGCCGAAATGGATTACGCGCCGATGTATGGCCTGCGCGCCCACGATTTCGGTGAACTGACGTTCATCGGTATCGTCGCAGCGGCGTTCCTTATCGGGGGTATTCTGGCGTACAAATACAGCACCGTCTCCGCCAGAAAAAGCAGCACGATCCTGCTCGGCATGACACTGGCGCTCGCATTTTTCGGCGTCGGCGCCGACTTGATCAACATCGCGATAAAACCGGAGGGGCTGAAAATGGCGCTGCTGAGCACCACGTTTCTTCCCGGCGCCATTGAAGATGGCGGGGAAATGATCGTCGTCAGCGTCATATGCTGGTTCATGTACACGCTCTTATGGAAGTCCTATGCTTCCTCCATAGCAAATCGGGCAACCTGAGCGGATCAGTGCAATCGCTTCAGAAAGGCGAATCGAATTTCAGACTGAGCTAGCCCCGTTTCGCTTTTTTCTGTTCGGTCGTCGCCGCATTCAGCACGTAAGCCCTT
>JBGTFJ010000069.1:0-1708 GCA_041747355.1 Burkholderiales bacterium | reverse complement strand
CGCGCAGGTCATGAACGATACGGGCAGCGCCATGCTTGCCGCGGCGGGCGCTGATCAGGTTTTCCAGCGCGCGCTGATCCGTCAAAAATCCAGCGCGCGTCAGTTCGTCGAGCACCGCGACAAGATCGCTTTCGTTTTCAGCCTGACCGCCGAGCTTGATTTCAAGCTCGGCGCGCGTGTGTTCGCGCCGCGCCAGATAACGCAAGGCACGCGCGCGCAGACCGGGCGTCTGATTCAATCACCCGATCAGGCAGTCGCCGGAACGCGCGCCGCCGCCACGCCGACGTTCTCGCGGATGCGCGCTTCGATTTCGGCCGCGATCTCCTGATGATCGCGCAAAAACTCGCGAACGTTGTCTTTGCCCTGACCGATTTTTTCGCCGCGGTACGAGTACCAGGCGCCGGCTTTTTCGATCAGTTTGTGGAGCACGCCGAGCTCGATGATTTCGCCTTCGCGCGAAATGCCTTCGCCATACAGAATGTCGAACTCGGCCTGCTTGAACGGCGGCGCAACCTTATTCTTGACGACCTTGACGCGCGTCTCGTTGCCGATCACTTCGTCGCCTTTTTTGATCGATCCGGTACGCCGGATGTCGAGACGCACCGACGCGTAAAACTTCAATGCGTTGCCGCCCGTGGTGGTTTCCGGATTACCGAACATCACGCCGATTTTCATGCGAATCTGGTTGATGAAAATCACCAGCGTGTGCGAACGTTTGATATTCGCCGTCAGCTTGCGCAACGCCTGCGACATCAGCCGCGCCTGCAGGCCCATTTGCGGTTCGCCCATCTCGCCTTCGATTTCGGCGCGCGGCGTCAATGCCGCGACCGAATCGACAACGACGATATCAATCGATCCCGAGCGCACCAGCATGTCGGTAATCTCCAGCGCCTGTTCGCCGTTATCGGGTTGCGAGATCAGCAGATCGCCGACTTTGACGCCGAGCTTCTGCGCATATTGCGGGTCGAGCGCGTGTTCAGCGTCGATAAAAGCCGCGGTGCCGCCGAGCTTCTGCATTTCGGCGATCACCTGCAAAGTCAAGGTCGTCTTGCCCGACGATTCCGGCCCGTAGATTTCGACCACGCGACCGCGCGGCAAACCGCCGACGCCAAGCGCTATGTCGAGCCCCAGCGAGCCAGTCGAGACGACATCGATATCGCGTGCAACCTCGTGTTCGCCGAGGCGCATGATCGAGCCCTTGCCGAACTGTTTTTCGATCTGCGACAAGGCGGCAGCGAGCGCCTTGGTTTTGTTGTCATCCATGGAATTTCCTTGTTTTGGAAGAGCTTGCGAGAGGTGGATCGGCGTTGAACGCAGGCCGATCAGGCGATCGATAAGCGTCCGATTATTGCATAAAGTCGCCGGCTGCCGGAAGCAAGCGCGCAGAGCGGTTGCCAGGGTCTGTTAACAGGCCCTAAATCAAATCGAGGGCAACGGCCAGGGCGCGGGCGACCGCCTGCCGTCGGATCGCTTCGCGGTCGCCGGCAAACCATTGCGTTTCGCTGACTGGATTCTGGTTTTCGATCGTCCAGGCGAGGCAAACAGTACCGACCGGCTTCTGCGCTGTGCCGCCATCCGGGCCGGCGATACCGCTGACAGCGAGCGCCACTTGCGCCCGGCTGTGGGCGAGCGCCCCTCGCGCCCTCTCGATCGCTGTCTGCTCGGGAACAGCGCCGTACTGGTCGAGCGTTTGGAGATCGACCGCCAG
>JBGTFJ010000068.1:0-2535 GCA_041747355.1 Burkholderiales bacterium | reverse complement strand
TGGACGCGCCGGTCGGCTACATGGGCAGCTTCAAAACCTTGTGCGACAGGCTGCAACTCAATTTCGACGAATTCTGGCGCGCGGATGCGAGCACCGAGCTGTATCACTTTATCGGCAAGGACATCCTGTATTTTCACGCATTGTTCTGGCCGGCCATGCTCGAATTTTCAAGCTACCGCAAACCGACGCAGATTTTTGCGCACGGTTTCCTGACGGTAAACGGCGAAAAGATGTCCAAGTCGCGCGGCACCTTCATCACTGCGGAAAGTTATCTGCAGCAGGGGTTGAATCCGGAATGGCTGCGCTACTACTACGCCGCCAAACTGAACGGCTCGATGGAAGACATCGATCTGAACTTCGATGATTTCGTCGCGCGCGTGAACAGCGATCTGGTCGGCAAGTACGTGAACATTGCGAGCCGCTGCGCCGGGTTCCTCACCAAGCGCTTCGGCGGCGTACTGGCGGCGCCCGACCTTCCCGCCGAGATTGAAAACGCGTTTACCGCCGCCCCCGAAGAGGTCGCCGGATATTACGAGAAACGCGAGTACGGCCGGGCGCTGCGAAAAATCATGCATCTCGCCGATCTGGCAAACCAGTATGTCGACGCGAACAAGCCGTGGGAGCTGGCCAGGGATGCAGCTCAGGAGAAATCGCTGCATACCGTATGTTCCACGGCGCTTGCATTGTTTCGCGATCTGACTTTGTATCTTGCGCCCGTGTTGCCGCAAACCGCCGCGCGCGCCTGTCAGCTGCTGAATCTCGACGCCTTGCGCTGGGAAGATGCCTCGAAGCATCTTCCGGCCGGGCATCGGATCGAGCCGTACCAGCACTTGATGACTCGGGTCGATCAGAAGCAGATCACTTCCCTCCTTAACGCGAACCGGGAAAATATGCAGACAACATCAGCACCGGGCGCGCCTGCCGCCGACGCACCGGATATCGCTGCGGTGGACGGCGCCGTCATCGGCATCGACGATTTTACAAAAATCGATTTACGTGTCGCGCGCATCGTCAAGGCCGAACACATCGAACAAGCCGACAAGTTGCTGAAACTCACGCTGGATCTGGGCGATCGGCAGCGCACCGTTTTCGCCGGCATCAAATCGGCCTATCGTCCGGAACAACTGGTCGGTCGACTGACGGTGATGGTCGCGAATCTCGCGCCGCGCAAAATGAAGTTCGGGGTATCCGAAGGCATGGTGCTGGCCGCCGGAGATGGTGAAGGAATTTACCTGCTGAGCCCCGACGACGGCGCCAGACCGGGCATGCAGATCAAGTGATTCCCGCCTTTCGACAGCAACAAGCGCCAGCATGGCCAGCGTAAGCCGTTTGATCATTCGCGGCCGCGTACAGGGCGTTTATTTTCGCGAATCGATGGCGATGAAAGCGCGCGAATTGAGAATCACGGGTTGGGTGCGCAACCGCCGCGACGGCACTGTCGAAGCGATGGTGCAAGGCACTGGCGAGGCGCTCGGCGAAATGCTTGCCTGGGCCAGGAGCGGCCCTGACCGCGCGGTAGTCGATTCGGTACAGATCGATGAAGGCAACGGCAACTACAGCCGCTTCGAGGTGCAGCCTTCGGTTTGAAACGTAGTTTCCAGGAGCAAATTCAGCTCAATCCTCCTCGCGAACGCCCTTGTACTGCGAGGCAAGCTGTTGTTGCACAGTCGGCGGCACCGGTTCGTAATGGCTCAATTCGAGCGAATACGATCCCTGCCCGGCGGTCACGGCCTTGATCCGTGACTGGTAGTTATTCAGTTCGCTGAGCGGAACCTGGCCGGTAATCGCGACGTTGTTGCCGCGCAGGGGTTGCGTGCCATTGATCACACCGCGCTTCGCGGACAAATCGCCGGTAATCTCGCCTATGCTGGCGTCAGGCGCGATGACTTCGATGTTCACGATCGGCTCGAGCACGATCGGCCGCGCTTTCAGCATCGCATCGAGGAAAGCTTTCTTGCCCGCCGCCACGAACGCCACTTCTTTCGAATCGACCGGATGATGCTTGCCGTCATAAACGGTTACTTTGACATCCTGCACCGGGTAGCCCGCGACCGGCCCCGCTTCCAGAACCTGACGCACGCCTTTTTCGACCGCGGGAATGAATTGCGAGGGGATCGCGCCGCCATACACGCTGTTGACGAAGCTGAATCCCTCGCCGCGCGCAAGCGGCTCGACGCGCAGAAAAACTTCGCCGAATTGTCCAGCCCCGCCGGTTTGCTTTTTGTGGCGGTGATGGCCTTCGGTATGCGCCGTCACGGTTTCCCGGTAAGGGATGCGCGGCGGGCGCGTGTCGACCTCGACATGATATTGCTGTGCCATTTTTTCCAGAACGCAGCGCAAGTGCAGGTCGCCGAGCCCGCGAATCACCGTTTCATGCGTCGCGGCGCTGCGTTCGACACGGAAGCACGGGTCTTCGGCTTCGAGCTTGTGCAGGACGTCGAATATGCGCTGCTCGTCGCCGCGCCGTTTCGGTTCCACGGCGAGGCCGTGCATCGGTTTCGGGAAATCTAGCGGCCGCAGATGGATATGGTCTTC
>JBGTFJ010000067.1:0-2085 GCA_041747355.1 Burkholderiales bacterium | reverse complement strand
GCGATCAGCTACCCATGGCTTGCGCTGCTGCCGCGTGACGTGATTTCGGAAGCGTCGGCATGGGCGCTGCGACTGGCCGCCGCTGCTGCCATAGCGGGCGCCGTGTTCGGTCTGGCCCAGCCCTATCGCGCGGAAGTCACGGTCGAGCGCATTGGGCAGGGCGCTCACGTCGTGCTGTTGCTCGATCGCAGCCGGAGCATGGACCAATCGTTCGGCGCGAGTCCCGGGACGCACGTGCTCGACGGCCGTCGCGAATCGAAAAACAGCGTCGCCCGCAGAGTGCTTGCGGAATTCGCAGCCAGTCGCCAGCAGGACTTATTCGGCATGCTGGTTTTCAGCACGTTTCCCTTGCGGATACTCGACTTCACGCAGAAACAGGAAGTCATCCAGGCGGCAATCGCTGCCGGCGCGGTCGGACGCGGTCTTGCCGATACCGATGTCGGCCGTGGACTCGAAGCCGCACTTTCGTACTTCGAGGACTTGCCGTACACCGGCTCGCGCATCATTTTGCTGGTGTCCGATGGCGGCGCGCACATCGATCCGGAGACGCGCCAGCGCATCCAGGATCTGATGCGGCGCTATCGCGTCGGGCTGTACTGGATTTACATACGATCGTTTCGCAGCCCCGGCCTGCTGGAGGGTGAAGCGGCGACGGCAGGCGCGGCCGATTCGGTTCCAGAACATTTTCTGCATCGATTTTTTCTCGGCATGGGCGCGCCGTATCGCGCTTACGAAGCTGAAAATCCGGAAGCGCTGCGACGCGCGATCGAAGACGTCAGCCGGCTCGAAAGTTTCCCGATCGCGATCACCGATGTGTTGCCGCGGCGCGATCTTGCCGGCTTTTGCTATGCTGCGGCGCTCGCGTTCGCGGCCGTTTTGCTGATGGCGCGATTCCTGGAAATCAGGCGATGGGCATGATTCGTCCTCGCTGGTTAGTGGTTTTGCTCGCGGCAGTCGCGATAGCCGGCGCTATCGACGGCTTTCTGGTGTGGCACGCGCAGCAGTGGAATCGACTGATTGCCGGCGGTGCAGCCGGCAAAATGGCGACAGGCACGCCGCCGCCTGAAGCAAATTTCGCCGAAGCTTATCGCGCCGAGCGCGCGGGCGATCTGCAAACCGCGCTCAATCTCTACAAGCGCGTCGAACAGTCAGATTCGCCTGAGCTATCCCTCGCCGCGCGCTACAACAGCGGCAATCTCTATCTGAACGAGGCACTCGCGCTACGCGAAAGCGATGGCGGAAAAAATGCGCTGCCCATGGCCGAGCTGGCCAAGGAAAGTTACCGCGGCGTGCTGCGCCGGGACAGCCGGCACTGGGATGCGAAATACAATCTGGAGCGGGCGTTGCGCGCATTTCCCGACGCCGGGGCGCAAAGTGGCCTCGAGCCGCCTGAGCAAGCCGAGCGCGCGATTACGACCATGCGCGGCTTCACCTTGGGTCTGCCTTGAGGTCCGCCCTGCGCTTTGCGCGAAATGTCAGTCTGCGCACGCTGCTTCTGGTGCTCGCCTGCGCCGCACTCGCAGTCGCCGTCATCGATCCTCATATCGAACGCGAGCAACCCGTGCTCGACCTGATCGTGGCAATCGACATCACGCAGAGCATGAATACACTCGATTACCGGATCGATGGACAAGCCGCAAGCCGGCTTGCTTATGCCAAACAGGCGCTCGCCGGATTGCTGCGTGAATTGCCATGCGGTTCGCGGATAGGCTTGGCGATTTTCAACGAATACCGTTCGTTTCTGCTGTTTGCGCCGGTCGAAGCTTGCGCCAACTATCGCGAGCTGGCGGCGACCCTGGCCAATATCGACGGCCGCATGGCGTGGGCGGGCGCCAGCGAGGTCGCGAAAGGGCTTTATTCGGGTTTGTTGCTCGCAAAAGATCTGCAAGGACGCCCGGATCTGGTGTTTATGACCGACGGCCATGAAGCGCCGCCGATCAATCCGAGCTATCGCCCGGAATTTGTCGGCAAGCCGGGCGAGGTCGCCGGCGTTATATTCGGCATCGGCGGCGATGCGCTGCTGCCGATTCCGAAATTCGACGCGGACGGCAATTCGCTTGGCGTGTGGGGGATCGACGAGGTACT
>JBGTFJ010000066.1:0-2749 GCA_041747355.1 Burkholderiales bacterium | reverse complement strand
CCCGGTGCTCGCCTGCCTCGGCAGCCAGTACGCCGGCTGGAGCCTGTCGCATGGCAGCGGCAAAGGTGCGTTCCATGCGCTGGGCTCGGGGCCGGGCCGCGCGCTGGCCGGCAAGGAAGAGCTGTACGCCGAGCTCGGTTATCGAGACAGCGCCGATTCTGCCTGCCTGGTGCTGGAAGTCGATCGCCATCCACCGCCCGAAGTCATTGACAAGGTCATGCGCGACTGCAAGCTGCCGGCCGACCGCCTGACCTTCATCCTGACGCCGACTTCCAGCCTGGCTGGCGTCGTGCAGATCGTCGCACGCGTGCTCGAAGTCGCGCTGCACAAGGTGCACGCCCTCGGTTTTCCGCTCGAGCAATTGATCGACGGCGCGGGAGCGGCGCCGCTGCCGCCGCCGGCCAAAGATTTCATGACCAGCATGGGCCGCACCAATGACGCGATCCTGTTCGGCGGCCGCGTTCAGCTATACGTGCGCTGCAGCGACGAAGCCGCAGCCGATCTCGCGCAAAAGCTGCCGAGCAGCGCTTCCAAGGATTACGGCAAGCCGTTCGCGCGCATCTTCAAAGACTGCGGCTACGATTTCTATAAAATCGATGCGATGTTGTTCGCCCCGGCTGAAGTCGTCGTCAGCAATCTGGACAGCGGACGCAGTTTTGGCGGCGGCAAGATCGATATGGCGTTGCTGAATGCGTCGTTTGGAGGCGAGGCTTGAGGGGCTTGAGGCTCCGCGTGATGAGATTTTGCGGGAGTCGGGCGTGAGCCTGACATCGTTGTCGGGGCCACTGCCGCGAACGATGCAGCCCGCAGCAGGCCGCATTGCGATCGCGAGCGACGATCCGGGCTGGCACGGCGCGCAGTTGCGGCGCGCATTCAAATCGCGCGGTTACGCAAGCGCGTATGTGAGGCTGGAGGATTGCCGCATCGATTTGCAGCACGGCATCCAGGGTATCGTCATGCCGGGTTTCGAGGCTGGTTTGCCAGGTGCCGTGTTCGTGCGCGGCATCGCCGCCGGCACCCTCGAACAAGTCGTATTGCGTCTCGATATCCTGCACGCGCTGCGCGAAATTGGCATACCTGTGTACAACAGCGCCCGTGCCGTCGAGCGCAGCGTCGACAAGGCGATGACCAGTTTCCTGCTGAAGAACGCGGGAATCCCGACGCCGCCGACCTGGGTTTCGGAAAGCGCCGCGCAGGCGCGCTCGATTGTGCTGCGCGAAACCGCGGCCGGGCGCGATGTCGTGATCAAACCGCTGTTCGGCTCGCAAGGGGCCGGTTTGCAAAGGCTGCAAGCCGGTTCGGAGCTGCCGGATCTTGCGGAATACAATCAGGTTTGCTATTTGCAGAGCTTCGTCGAAACCGGGCTGGGTCAGGGGGTCGGAGGCTGGCACGATTACCGGGTATTCGTGATCGGCGGTGCCGCGGTCGCGGCGATGATCCGGTACGGCAGCAGCTGGATCAACAATGTGGCGCAAGGCGGCCGCTGTGAAAAGGTTGCGATGGACGCCATGGATGAGCACATGAAGCGCCTTGCGCAGGACGCAACGCGCGCAGTCGGCATGGATTACGCGGGCGTCGATATTTTGCGCGGCGCCGACGGCCAGTTATTCGTGATCGAAGTCAACAGCATGCCGGCCTGGCAGGGTCTGCAGCGCGTCACCGAAAAAAGCATCGCGCAAGCATTGGTCGACGATTTGATCGCACGCCATCTGAGCCTGCCGCTGGAAGCCGTATGTTGAGCGCAGCGAAGCGCATCACTTCTATGCACGACGCCATGGAAAACGGGTTGGAGCCATCCTTCATCGCCGGCGCGCTTTATGACGCCTGCATCGCCGAACTGGCGGCGTTGAAGCCGGGCAACGTCGGGCTGCATGGCGCAGGCCATGGCATGTGCGTCGATGAATTCATTCGCAGCGCCGCAGCAATCAAAGCGCCGATCAGCAGCAGTGATGCCGCGGTCGGCCAGCGCATATTCGACGCCGTGCAGGCGACGCATGAAGTCGTCTCGTGCAATACCAACCTCGGCATCGTGCTGCTGTGCGCGCCGCTCGCGCACGCCGCCGCTACCGCGAAATCCGGGCAAACGCTGCGTGATGCGCTGCAGTCCACCCTGGCCGGATTGACCGCCGACGACGCGGAGCAAGCCTTCCGCGCCATCCGTCTTGCCAATCCCGGCGGCTTGGGCGAAGCGGCACGCTACGACGTACGCAATACCAGTCCAATGCCGCAAGTGGCGCTGCAGGATGCAATGCGCGAAGCGGCTGCGCGTGACAGTATCGCGCGCCAGTATGCGAATGGCTTTACCGAGGTGTTCGAAATCGGCGCGACAAGTTTGCGAGACGCGCTCAATCGCGGCTGGAGCGAACCGTGGGCGATCAGCGCCTGCTACCTGCGCTTGCTGGCGCGCTTCGCCGATACCCATATCGCGCGTAAATCCGGCATAGCTGCCGCGCGCCGGGTCAGCGTTCGGGCGCAAATGCTGGATGCGAGCCTGCAGCGGGCGAGCGATCCGCAAAGCCTGCGCAGCGAACTCGGTGCGTGGGATAGCGAACTGAAACGCGATGGCTTGAACCCTGGCGCGACGGCTGACTTGACCGTCGCCAGCGTGTTCGTTGTGAAGCTCGAACAAGGCTGCGCGACGCTTCACTGTAGTGCGGCCTCACAAACAGCAGGGGAAGTGGCGCCGCCCTACTTCCCCCTTTGAAAAAGGGGATTGAGGGGGATTTAACGGCCGTCAAATCCCCCTGCC
>JBGTFJ010000065.1:0-2455 GCA_041747355.1 Burkholderiales bacterium | reverse complement strand
GCTCGGCATGAAAGCGGTAACAGCCGATGGCGCGCTGCTCGAAACCGGTTGTTACACGACCAAGGGCGTGGTCGGCTACGACTTGACGCGACTGCTCATCGGTTCCGAAGGGACGCTGGCGGTTATCGTCGAGGCGACGCTGAAGCTTGTTCCACTACCTCAGGCGGTCGGCGGCGTTACCGCTTTTTATCGCGACGTCCCGAGTTGCGCCGAAGCGGTTTCGGCGATCATGGCCCAGCCTGTTACGCCGAGCGCGCTGGAACTGCTCGACGCCGGCGCGTTGGGGTTGATACGCGGCCGCCACCCCGACATGCTGCCGGCCGACGCGCGTGCAATGTTGATGATAGAAGTGGACGGCTCCGCGCACTCGGTCGCCGCCGACAGCGAAGCAATGATCGCAGCGTGCAGAAATGCCGGCCTGCTGCGCGCCGAAGCGGTGGCCGACGCCAGCGCGCTGTGGGCGGTACGCAAAGCCTTGTCACCGCTGTTACGCGATATCGCGTCGAAGAAGATCAATGAAGATATTGTCGTCCCGGTATCGCGGCTTGCCGAGTTGCTGGAAGGGCTGGCCGCGCTTAGCGCGCGTCATGGCATCGCCAATGTCAATTTCGGCCACGCTGGCAACGGCAACATTCATGTCAATCTGCTCATCGACCCGCGCAACGCCGAGCAGATACGCCAAGCCGAAGTGTGCCTCGACCAAGTGTTCGATCTCGTCCTGGCGCTGAATGGAACCTTATCCGGCGAGCACGGCGTGGGCAGCGAAAAGCGCGCTTTTATCGCCAGGGAAATCAATCCCGCGACCTTGCGCTTGATGAGAGCCATCAAACGCACTTTCGATCCGAACGATATTTTGAACCCAGGCAAGTTATTTCCCGCCTGAGCCCGCCAGTGGTCAGGCGTTGGGCTAGTTCCGCGCTGCGTCTCTTCCCTGCGGCGGGACCAGCTGAATGTTTTTCGGGTTCAGTTCGAGCCGGGAATACGGCAACTCACCGCTGTCGTTGAGCTGAACGGTGAGCGCCAGCACGATGTTGGCGACGGCCAGCAAAAGAAATACCCATTTCATGGCGATACCGGTGTGCGGGCCAGGACCAATAAGCCCTCGAGCACGAGATTATCCACGAGCTTGAGCCTCAGGTTAAGATGCGGCCGCAAAGTCGCTGCGTCGCCGCCGCTGAGTACGCATAGCGGCTCTTTTCCCCAGACGACCGATGCTGCACTCGCCATTCGTTGTACCGCGCCAGCCATGGCTTGAAGTGCGCCGCTGGCGATGGCGTCCCCCGTGTTCAGTGGAAAGTGCTTGAACTCGCCAGGTTGCAAGGCCAATGCTGCAGTGTTCGTCGCCAACGCCTGCCGCATTAGGGTATAGCCGGGCGCGATAATGCCGCCCAGGAAGACGCCGTCGGCTGCGAGCGCATCAATGGTCAATGCTGTACCGGCATTGACCACCAGGCACGCGTCGCATTCCTGGTGTCGTGCGCCGATCAAAGCGGCCCAGCGGTCAGCTCCGAGTTGACCGGGATCGTCGTAGGAATTGCGTACACCGCAAGCGGAAGTACTCGAATTTACCCATGCTGGCTCAGCGCGCCAGCGAGCGACCGCATCAAGCAATCCTGCTTTTATACGTTCGCCGGCTACGTTCACGATGATGACCCGTTCGGGCTCGGGCAGGGCAGTAAAGGCGACTGCCAATTCGGCGGCACCGACGGCACGCCCACTCGCAATCCAATCCGTGTTGTCGTGCAGGCCCCACTTTATGCGACTGTTGCCGGCGTCGATCGCAAGTATCATACGATGGGTTCAGCCGTCGCCGCGGCATGGTTTCAAAGCCGCAACAGCAGGTGCGGGGAAGACGGGCACGGAACAGAGTTCTCCGCTGTAGAAATGCTTTTCGCCGGCCGCTGTTTGCAAACGCAAAGCGCCCTGGGCAGTGACGCCGAGCGCGACCCCGGTTTCGACTACATTTCCCGGCAAATCCAGGCGCACGAGCTCGTCCTGAAATGCGTGATATTGCTGCCATTCGGTACGGAAAGCTGGAAACCCGCGCTTTTCGAAGCCGTCCAGCACATCGACCAAATCAACGAGCAGTCGGGCAAATAAGGTATTCCTCGCTGGACCGAGGCTATCGGCCGAAGCCAGGTCGGCAGCCGGTCGGCCGATTTGCGACCTGACTGCATCCGGCAGCACGACGTTCAATCCGACGCCGATAATCGCCGTGCTCGGCCCGAGCGCATCGCCCGAGAGTTCAATCAGGATGCCGGCAAGTTTACGCTTCCGAATAAGCACATCGTTGGGCCACTTCAACTCGGCATCCTCATACCCGGAGGCGCGAAGGCTTCGCATCAGCGCAACGCCGATCGCCAGGCTCAGGCCGGCGAGAAAGCCGGCGCCTGAATCGAACCGCCAGGCCAGGGAGAACATCAGCCCTTGAGCGACTGCCGCCCGCCAGCGGCGC
>JBGTFJ010000064.1:0-3590 GCA_041747355.1 Burkholderiales bacterium | reverse complement strand
GGCTCAACACATTGACCAGCGCGAACATGATTCCGGCCGACAGTCCCATCCAGTCCGCCGCGCCCCGCGGCAACGGCAGCGCCGCCTGCGGACGCCACAGCATGACCACAGCGCCGGCAAACGCCAAACCGATTACGAGATAACCCGGCGCCCCTGGTTTTTCTTTCAACAACACGCGCGCCAACAGCACGGTCCACAGCGGCGCCAGATAGAACAACAGAAGCACCTGCATGACCTCACCGTGCAGGGTGCCAAGCACGTAGCCAAGATTGGTCCAGCCGGCGGCGAGCGCGATAATGACCAGGACAGGCCAGCCGCTCGATCTCAATCGCAACGCGCGCAACTGGCGGTGAAACAGCGCGACGCCGATGACGAGAGCGATGCCATAAGTGATACAGGTGGCGAGAGCGCCGGAGATGCCGGCGCCCTGGAGAAACCGGTATGGGTACCAGATCAGGCCCCACACCACCGCACCGGTCAGCAGCGCCATAATGGGCAGCAGCTTTTCTTTGGCTAACAACGCTGTCTCTTTATAATGCGCGATTCACTGCGCGGTAATTGGAATGAATCCGAATCTCGAGCGTCTGCACGAATACGCGTTTCAAAAACTCGCGGCGCTGTTTTCCGATATCGAAGCCAACGCCACGTTCAGCCCGATCAATCTCGGTATCGGCGAACCGAAGCATGCGACGCCGCAATTCATCCGCGACGCGCTGGCGGACAATCTGGCCGGTCTTGCCAATTATCCGGTCGCGCTGGGCAGCGATGCATTGCGCGCCGCAATCGCCGTGTGGGTCGAGCGCCGCTTCGGTGTGGCGCTCGATCCGAAGACGCAGATCATACCGGTAAACGGTACGCGCGAAGCCCTGTTTGCGATCGCGCAAGCGGTCGTCGATAGCAGCCGGCCCGATCCGGTTGTCGTTGCGCCGAATCCGTTTTATCAGGTCTACGAAGGTGCGGCTTTGCTGGCCGGCGCCCAACCGTTTTACCTGAATACGATTGCGCGGAACAATTACGCGCTCGACTTCGCACAACTGCCGGCCGATGTCTGGCGGCGCACGCAATTGGTGTACGTTTGCTCGCCCGATAATCCGACCGGCCGCGTCATGCCGCTCGCCGAATGGCAGCGCTTGTTCCAACTGGCCGACGAACATGATTTCGTCATCGCCTCCGACGAATGCTATTCAGAAATTTATTTCGAGGAAGACAAGGCGCCGCTCGGATCGCTGCAGGCAGCGCAGCAGCTTGGCCGCGGCGGTTTCGCGCGGCTGATATTGTTTTCGAGCCTGTCGAAACGCTCCAACGTCCCCGGCATGCGTTCCGGATTTGTCGCCGGAGACGCCGCGCTGCTCAAGAAATTTTTGGCGTACCGCACCTACCACGGCTGCGCGATGAGCCCGCCGATCCAGGCCGCCAGCATTGCCGCCTGGCAGGACGAAGCGCATGTCGTGGAGAACCGGCGCTTGTATCGCGAGAAGTTCGCAGCCGTGCTGCCGATACTGCAGCCGGCGCTGCCGGTCGAAATGCCCGAAGCCGGGTTTTATCTGTGGGCGGAAACTCCAGCGCAGGGCGAAACGGGCGCTCGCATGGCGGATACCGCATTCGCGCGGCACTTGTATCGCAACTATAATGTAACCGTGCTTCCCGGCAGTTACCTGGCGCGCGACGCGCATGGCATGAATCCCGGTTCGGGGCGCATACGGATTGCGCTGGTTGCGCCGCTCACCGAATGCGTCGAAGCCGCGCAGCGAATCTCCGCTTCCTGCCGGACCCTTTGAAGTATTTTAATCGCGCATTTCAATTCGCAAAATATGAAACAACTGGAACAAGTTATCGACAGCGCGTTCGAGAGGCGTAACGAAATCAATGTGCGCAGCGCAGACCTCGAGTTGAAGCAGGCGATCAACGAAGTACTGGCGCGGCTCGATAAAGGCGAGTTGCGCGTAGCGGAGAAAATCGGCGGCGCCTGGGTCACGCATCAATGGATCAAAAAGGCGGTGCTGCTGTCATTCCGCATCGAAGACAACCAGATGGTCGCGCACGGCTACACCAATTATTTCGACAAGGTCGCGTCAAAGTTCGCTGAATACGATACGGCGAGATTCACTGCCGGCGGCATCCGCGTAGTGCCGCCCGCGGCAGCGCGTAAGGGCGCGTACGTCGGCAAAAATGTGGTGCTGATGCCGTCCTACGTCAACATCGGCGCCTATGTCGATGACGGCACCATGGTCGATACCTGGGCGGCGGTCGGTTCGTGCGCGCAGATCGGCAAGAACGTACATTTGTCGGGCGGCGTCGGTATCGGCGGCGTTCTGGAACCGGTGCAGGCCAACCCGACCATCATCGAAGACAATTGCTTCATCGGTGCGCGCTCGGAAATCGTCGAGGGTGTGGTCGTCGAAGAAGGTTCGGTGCTGTCGATGGGCGTGTACATCGGACAAAGCACGAAGATTTACGATCGGGCGACCGGCGAGGTCAGCTACGGGCGCGTGCCGGCTGGTTCGGTCGTCGTTTCCGGCAACCTGCCATCGAGCGACGGCAAATACAGCCTGTATTGTGCGGTCATCGTCAAACAGGTCGATGCGAAAACGCGGGCGAAGACCAGCATCAACGAGTTGTTGCGGACATGATGACGCAATCCCCGATTTCGGTACGGGCCTCGGTCACGCCGTTGGTGGCGAGCCCCTCGACTTCGCTCAGGACGGGCTTGTCGAGCCATGAGCGCCCGTTCAGCCTTCGACAAGGTCAGGGCGAACCTTGGGGAAACGCGAAACCGATGCACTACCCAGCGCTCAATCCTTAATCCTCGACTTGGGTATGGATCTGATCCCCCTCTTTAAATTGATGGCCGCGAAGCACGCGTCCGATCTTTTTTTTACGGCCGGTTCGCCGATCCTGATCAAAGTCCTCGGCGAAACCGGTCCGGTGAATACACAAGTGCTCGACGCCGCGACGGTCAAAAGCATCGCCTACACGATGATGCCGGAAGCGCAGGTAAAGCTTTTCGAAGCGACTTACGAATCGAATTTTTCCTACCCGGTCAAGGATGTCGGCGGCTTTCGGGTCAACGTATTCCGGCAACGCGGCGCAGTCGCGATCGTCGTGCGCTATCTGAAAAAGGAGATCCCGTCGCTCGAAGAGCTGCGGCTGCCGCCGCTGCTCAAGGAATTGATCATGGAAAAGCGCGGCCTCGTGCTCGTTGTCGGCTCGACCGGTTCGGGCAAATCGACGACCCTGGCGGCGATGATCGAATATCGCAGCCAGCGCCGCGGCGGCCATATCCTGACCATCGAAGATCCGATCGAATTCGTTTTCAAGCACAGGAAAAGCATCGTCAACCAGCGCGAAGTCGGCATCGACACGCTGACCTTCGACAGCGCATTGACCAACGCGATGCGCGAAGCGCCCGACGTATTGATGATAGGCGAAATCCGCGATCGCGCTACCCTGCATTCGGCGCTGATTTATGCCCAGACCGGGCATCTGTGTTTATCGACGCTGCATGCCAACAACAGCTATCACGCGCTGAACCGCATCATCGGGTTTTTTCCGTACGAAGCGCGCGCCAGTCTGCTCATGGATCTGTCGAT
>JBGTFJ010000063.1:0-1817 GCA_041747355.1 Burkholderiales bacterium | reverse complement strand
GTTTCTGCACGATATCGGCGAACTGAGCCGGCTAGAGCAAAGAGGCTTGCTGCTCCTGATCGGCAAGCTCGATAAATACAATGTGCGGCTGATCTGCGCCGTATCGAAATCGCTGCCTAATCAGGTCGCTTTGGGCGCGTTCGACCCGCGCCTGTTCGGCGCGGTCGGCGGGCTGACGGTCAGCGTGCCGAATCTGAGCCAGCATTGCGAAGATATTCCCGATCTGGCCAACCTGATTCTGTCGCGCTGCATAGAAACCAAGCATTCACCGCGCCGCCAGTTCAGCATGGCCGCGTTGAACGCGCTGCGCAATCAGGATTGGCCGGGTAATCTGGCGCAGCTCGAGAGCGCCGTAACGACCCTGGCGCTGACCTCGCTCGACGAAGAGATCAGCTTAAGCGACGTCAACCGGGTCCTTACGCAATTCGATATCGAGCAGCGCGCAGCGGGCAGTGCGCTGCCCCTGCATCTGCCTCTGCGCGAAGCGCGCGATGCGTTCGAACGCATTTATTTCGACCACCATATCGCCCAGGAACGCGGCAATATGAGCCGCGTCGCCGACAGTGTCGGGCTGGAGCGCACGCATCTGTACCGCAAGCTTAAGCAGTTGGGCGTGCGTCTGCCGAAGAAAAACGACGATTAGCTCGTACCGAAGGTCCGGGTGACACGCCGTTTCGATTGCCGCCCAGAACGGGTCTAGTACAATCCGCATTCCGCAAGGTCAGGCGCGCCCGGCTCTGTCGTCGCCGCAACTCGTTCAATCCAGGAATCCTCTATGGCAACACGCAGTGATCTGGCGAACGCAATTCGCGTTCTGGCGATGGATGCCGTGCAAAAGGCCAACTCGGGCCATCCCGGCATGCCGATGGGTATGGCCGATATCGCCGAGGTGCTGTGGAATAACCATCTGCGGCACAATCCGGCGAATCCGAAGTGGGCGAATCGCGATCGTTTCATCCTGTCGAATGGCCACGGCTCGATGCTGCAATACGCGCTGCTGCATCTGTCCGGCTACGATCTGCCGATTGACGAAATCAAGCGCTTTCGCCAGTTGCACTCGAAGACGCCGGGCCATCCCGAATACGGCTACACGCCCGGCATAGAGACGACGACCGGTCCGCTGGGGCAGGGCCTCGCCAATGCTGCCGGCATGGCGCTGTCCGAAAAAGTGCTGGCCGCGGAATTCAATCGTCCCGGCTTCGCCATCGTCGACCATTACACCTACGTGACCGTCGGCGACGGCTGTTTGATGGAAGGCATCTCGCACGAGGTCTGCTCGCTGGCCGGAACTTTATGTCTCGGCAAGCTGATCGCGATCTACGATGACAACGGCATTTCGATCGACGGCAAAGTAGAAGGCTGGTTTACCGATGATACGCCGCAGCGTTTTCGGGCGTATGGCTGGCACGTGATTCCCGATGTCGACGGTCACGATCCGGCGGCAATCGACGCGGCGCTGACGGCAGCCAGGGCGAACACGCTGCAGCCGACCTTGATCTGCTGCAAGACCGTCATCGGCAAAGGCTCGCCGAACAAAGGCGGCGGCCACGATTGTCACGGCAGCGCGCTTGGCGAGGACGAGGTGGTGGCGACTCGTGAGCATCTAGGCTGGCCGCATCGGGCGTTCGAAGTCCCTCAGGAAATCTACGACGGCTGGGATGCGCGCGAAAAAGGTGCTGCGCGCGAGTCCGCCTGGCGGCAGCTCTTTGCCCGCTACCGGCAAAGCTTTCCCGAGCTTGGCGCCGAGTTCGATCGCCGGCTGGCCGGCGAGTTGCCCGAAAACTGGCGCGCGCATATCGACACGTTGAGTCGGACAA
>JBGTFJ010000062.1:0-5127 GCA_041747355.1 Burkholderiales bacterium | reverse complement strand
CCGGGCAGACTGTGAATCAGGCGCTTGATGGTCTCGCTGCTGCGCTCGACACCATGCCGCCGCACCTCTCGGTTTACCATCTGACCATGGAGCCGAACACGCTGTTTCACAAGTATCCGCCGGCCTTGCCGACCGACGATGACGCAAGCGCGATGCAAGCTGCCATCGAGGAAACGCTTGCGGCGCTCGGCTATTGCCATTATGAAACCTCGGCTTTCGCGCTGCCGGGCAGGGAAGCGCGGCACAATCTGAACTACTGGCAGTTCGGGGATTACCTCGGAATCGGCGCCGGCGCGCACAGCAAAATCAGCTCGCACGATGCGATCGTTCGCCAGATGCGCCACAAGCAGCCGCGCGCCTATATCCAGCATGCGTTGTCCGGCGTCGCAGTTCAGCGGCAAAACGAAATCACCGCGCGCGATCTCGCGTTCGAATTCATGATGAATGCGCTACGGCTGAACCAGGGCTTCGCGCCGGATTTATTCGAGCAGCGCACCGGATTGACCTTGACCGCGATCCAGGCCGAACTCGATGAAGCCGTGCGGCGCGGACTGCTCGTCGTCGCGCCCGAGCGTATCGCGCCGACCCTACTCGGCCAGCACTTTCTGAACGACTTGCTGCAAATTTTCCTGCCTTGAAGAATCAAGGGCAAAGCGGCCCGGGCGGCTATTGCCGCGTGAAAATCAAATCCCAGACGCCGTGCCCCAGCCTCAATCCGCGCTGCTCGAATTTGGTCAGCGGCCGATATTCCGGGCGCGCCGCGAAATCGATGGCGGTATTGGCAAGCTCCGGCTCCGCGCGCAACACTGCGAGCACCTGCTCGGCGTAGTCCCGCCAATCGGTTGCAACGTGCACATAGCCGCCCGATCGCAGGCGATCCGCAAGCAGCGACACGAATCCGGGCTGTATCAAGCGGCGTTTATGGTGGCGCGACTTCGGCCACGGATCGGGAAAAAAGATATGCGTACCGGCCAGCGAGCGCGGCGCGATCATATGGCGCAGAATCTCGACTGCGTCGTGCTGTATGATGCGCACATTCGGCAGACGCGATTCCTCGATCAGTTTCAGGAGACTGCCGACGCCGGGAGTATGAACGTCGATGGCGAGGTAATTGTTTTCGGGATGATCGATCGCGATTTGCGCGGTCGTCTCGCCCATGCCGAAGCCGATTTCAAGCACGGTAGGCGCGGCGCGGCCGAACGCGCGCGGCAAATCGATCGGAGTGTGCGTATAGGCGATGCCATAACGCGGCAGCAAGGTTTCCAGCGCGCGCAGTTGCGCGTTTGAAACGCGGCCCTGGCGCAACACGAAACTGCGGATCGGGCGGTGCGTCGCGCTCCGCGCCGCTTCGTCATCCTCGTCAGGCGGGTCAGCGCGAAAGCGAGGCGCGCCGCTCAAGCTGCCTTCGATCTGCCGGTCGGCGCGATCAACCCCGCATTCGGCGAACTCGGGGCGGCGCTGTAAAACTTCCTGGGCATGCGACCGGAGAGCCAGGCTTCGCGCCCTGCTTCCACCGCTTTCTTCATCGCCGAAGCCATCAGGACTGGATCGCGCGCGGCGGCGATTGCGGTATTCATCAGTACACCGTCGCAACCCAGCTCCATGGCGATCGCCGCGTCCGACGCCGTGCCGACGCCGGCATCGACGAGTACCGGAACCTTCGCTTGCTCGATGATGATCTGCAGATTCCACGGATTCAAAATGCCCATGCCGGAACCGATCAGCGATGCCAGCGGCATAATCGCGACGCAGCCGATGTCTTCGAGCTGCCTGGCGACGATCGGATCGTCGCTGGTGTATACCATCACATCGAAACCGTCCTTGACCAGCGTGCGCGCCGCGACCAGCGTTTCGACGACGTTCGGATACAACGATTCTGGATCGCCGAGGACTTCGAGTTTGGCGAGCTTGTGGCCGTCGAGCAATTCGCGCGCAAGGCGGAGAGTGCGTACCGCATCGTCTGCCGAGTAGCAGCCGGCGGTGTTCGGCAGCAGTGTGAATTCGCTCGGCGGCAGCACGTCGAGCAGATTGGGCTCGCCCGGTTGCTGGCCGATATTGGTGCGGCGGATGGCGACGGTAACGATCTCAGCACCCGATGCGAGAATCGCCGCTCGCGTTTGCGCGAAATCGCGGTACTTGCCGGTGCCGACCAGCAAGCGCGAAGAATAGGTTTTACCGGCAATCGTGAGGCAATCAGCGATCGTCATGGCGAGTGGTCAGGGGGAGCAAATCGAGCGTCGAAGCGATGCTGCACGATTGTGTCGTGCCGGTCGCGATATAAGGAACCTCTGATTAACCTAGCCGCCGCCGACCGCCGTGATGATCTCCAACCGATCGCCGTCAACCAGCACGACGTCGTCAAACCGGCTGCGTGTGACGATT
The DNA here is from genome assembly GCA_041747355.1 of Burkholderiales bacterium. Classification (GTDB taxonomy): domain Bacteria; phylum Pseudomonadota; class Gammaproteobacteria; order Burkholderiales; family JACMKV01; genus JACMKV01. The sequence goes on along the minus strand of JBGTFJ010000062.1, from coordinate 2,745 downwards.
TCACCGTTGTGCTCGACCGCGAGCCGTTTGCCGGCAAGCTCGAGTTCCGAGAGTAACTGCGAAATGTTATGGACCTGCGCGAAACTGAGCGGACTACCGTTAATGACAAGTTGCATCACGTTCAGATATAAGTCGATACGATGATGGGATTCTACGCCGCAACTGTTCCCCCTCAAAGTTCAAGCGACAGGCTTTGCCTCGTAGCACCAGCCTGGCACCGACAAGTCGTACAGGGTTGTGGCGTTCCGTAGGTTATTGATTTTGGTGCCGGCGCTATCGACCGCGCCGCGCTGTTGCGCATTCATAGCGCGATTTCCAAAGCCGGTCATTTGGCAACCGCCAACCGCACGCTGGCTCTCGTATCGAGCATCTGCACGTGGGGCATATCCGCACAGACTGTGCGAAACCAATCCGGCGCAAGGCATCCGGCGCAACCCGGAAAGATCGCGCGACCGCTTCCTGCAATCCGACGAACTGCCGCGTTTCTTTGCAGCACTCGCCGATGAACCGAATACGACCTTGCGCGATTACTTTCTCGTATCGCTTTTGACCGGCGCGCGCCGCGGCAACGTGCTGACGATGCGCTGGCAGGACATCAATTTCGAGCGCGCCGAATGGCGTATTGCGCGCACCAAAAATAACGACCCGCAGACGATAACGCTGTTGCCGGAGGCCATCGAAGTTCTGCACGGCAGAAATCGCGATAGCGAATTTGTTTTCCCCGGCGCTGGCGCGTGTGGGCATCGGTCGAACCCAGGAAAGGCTGGCTGCGCATTCTGGGGCGCGCCGGTATCAGCGATCTGCGCATTCACGATCTGCGCGTCGACCATTTACGCGCTCAACAAAGACGGCAGCTTGGGCGCGGGCGTCATGGGCTTTGTGGAAGCCCTGGACGAACAGGTAAAGCTAACCAATGCGAACGACCTATGCAACGCAGAGGGCATGCTGATAACGCAGGCGCATACGCTCAATGAGTTTTCAACAATCTCTCGCGACGCTCTGTTTCTAATATCAACGCTGGGTTACTTGCCAGCCGGCTAAACCTATAGCAACGATACCCTGACCGCTGCCGCCACCGACTGCTGCCGTATACCCCTTCGCGTTGCACAGCTCGGTCAGTGCACGCGGCGGCCCCCGATGGGGTCTTTCGGCGCCTTGTTCTCAATCGGCTTGTCATTGAGATAATCCTCCAGGACCTGCTTCCGGTGGGGCAGGAACACGTTAACTAAGGCATCGGAGATGCGGAAACGGACCTGGCCATCCACTGTCTCCGTCTCCCGCTCCGTCACGTGGGTGAACCCAAGGGAACTCGGCCAGACCAAGCCCCCGCCCAACTGGGCGGCTGGGGCGTTGGGGTTCCTGGGGTCGCTGTTGAGCTGATGGCACCCGGCGCAGGAGAGTGCCTGCGCACGCAGGATGATTTGATCGGGGTTAGGGTGCTGCCCAGGGCGGCCAACTGCGTCTCAATTTCGGTGCGGAGCGTGCTGGGATCCGCGGTGAACTGAACCGCGTAGTTGTTCTCCGTGCTCCCCGAAGCCTGGCTCTGGGCCGTATTGAAGCTATCCGGCACTTTGAAGTCTATGCCGGTTAGGGTCGCGGCTGCGAGCGCTTTAACTTGGCCTGGAAAAAACTTTTGAAAGTCCGCGGACTTTGCATGGGTGGCGGCGGGTTGAAACAACGGACCGAAGGGGTTGGTCTTGTCCGTCACGGGAACGAACCGCATCGCCGTGCACGAGCGACCTGAGCAGGTGCGTAAAAGCTTGAACTCGCGCAGCGACCAGATGAAGAAAGGGGCGGGGTTCAGGAACTGGTTCGTCCGCACCTGGCCGGAGCCGTTGGCGTTACCGCCATAATGGTTCACATGGACCACCGGGGGGACGTTGGCGATGCCGTCGAAGTAGAAGTCCTCCAGCCTGTCGGCGAGCTCATTGATGTCGTCCACCTGAGTCAGGTCCGCCCAAAACTTCGCGATCTTCTTGCACCCCTTGAGCTTGTCTTGGGGATGGGGATTGGGCAAGGCGGCCTCAAAGATAAGAAGGTTTCGTTGAAGTGGCGATACCAAGCCGGACCGCTTGGCGTAGACGATGCGGTGCTCACCGCAATGGGAGCCGTCAGCAGGCGCCACATCGAAGCGATTGAATAGTCCAATGGGAAGGTAGGCGTCAGGGTTAGTGTCGGGAGCTGTGAACGGGTCAGCACCCGCCTGAACACCCTCGGCGGGTGCGGGTCGGCAAGTATAAGGAAACGCATTGATTGCCGGCGTTCCCGCAGCATCGACTGTATCGTCACAAAAAATGGGGCCAGAACCGCGCCCGGGACTGTCACTCTCGTTCTGCGTATCCCACCACTGGTGAAAGAGATCCAGGGAAGTGAGCCCCGGGACCCCGCTTTGCGCTACCAACTGATCCAACACGCGCTGCAACGGAAAGCGCGTCAGGATGATTTGTTCAGTGACGACCAGAGACCGACGAGGATCTGCGGTCACCGGCGGAGCGGCGCTGGCGTGCTGCGCAATGGCTGTGGTTCCTATAACGGCAACCGACAGCGCCCAACGCAAGAAAGCACGCACACCAGGGACATGCGTCGCGAGATGCTTCATGTGTTTTAAGGTGGCTTCACTTCCCTGGACAGAAATCCGGGTTGGTTAAGTGATGAACCGCGGTGCAGGGTTATCCACGGGCGGGCGGCGCTCTACGCCAGGCCCGCCGGTGGGTAACCCGTGTGGGTGGGCTGCTCACGCCGCGC
>JBGTFJ010000061.1:0-4194 GCA_041747355.1 Burkholderiales bacterium | reverse complement strand
TAGAGCATACACAACGACAGTCTGTCCGCGTGGACGATCAGCGGCTGCGGCCCGATGATCCAACCGCAGCGCCAGCCGGTCATGGCCTGCGACTTGGAGAGGCTGCCGACCGTCACCGTGCGCTCGCTCATGCCGGGCAGGGCGGCAATGCTCAGATGCGGCGCGTCGAATGTCAGCGAGGCGTACACCTCGTCGGCAATCACCCATAGATCGTGCCGCCGCGCGATCTCGGCGATGCCCTCCAGCTCCGCCCGTGTCATGGCGACGCCGGACGGGTTGCTCGGATTGGCGAACAGGATGGCGCGGGTCTTGGGCGTGACCGCCCGTTCGATCGCCAGCGGATCGGGGCGGAAGCCGCTCTCCGGCACCGGTGGCACGGGGACCAGAGCAGCGCCTGAGACGCGGATCGTCGCCTCGTAGGTCACATACATCGGATCAAGCACGAGCACCTCGTCGCCCGGCTCGAACAGGCACAGCGAGGCGGAGAACAAGGCGTTCTGCGCGCCGGCCAGCACGATGACGTTCTGCGGCCCGATGTCGGCGCCGCCGCACTCCCGGTGATCGCGGGCAATCGCTTCGCGCAATGCCAGCCGCCCCTGGATGTCGCTGTAATGGGTGTCGCCGGCGCGCATGGCCGCAACAGCCGTCTCGACGATCGGCGCAGGCGTGTGGATGCTCGTCCATGAGTTCCACGCGATCGACCGGCACAGCGTATTGCTGCTGCTCGGGCTGGGCGGCAGCGCGACCGTAGCACAGCTTGCCATGACGCGGGCATACCGCACCGGCAACACGCTGGTGGTCGGCGCCCTCGCCTACAGCACCGTGCTGTTTGCGACCCTGTTTGGCATCATGCTCTGGCAGGAGATGCTGCCGCCGCTCGGGCTGGCCGGGGCTATACTTATTGTTTTGAGCGGCATCGTCGCAGTGCGAGTAGCACCGCGTGCGCCGGTCGCCACCGATTGATTCCGGCGAATTTCCCATGATTGCAATTTCACGCGAAGACAAACTGGTTTCGGTCGCCGTTATGGGCGAGTTCACGCTTGACGATTACCGCGAGTTCGAACAGCAAATGCTCGCTGTGCTGCCGGAAACAGGCTCGGTCGACGTGCTGATGGACCTGCGCGATATGCTCGGTTATACGCTCGATGTCGCCTGGGAGGAGATCCGCTTCAGCCGCAGCCACACCGACGATTTCGGCAAGATCGCAATTATCACCGACGAACAATGGATGATCTGGATCGCATGGCTGTCGCGCCTGTTCGTCCAGGCCGATTTGCGCGTGTTTGATGAAGATACGCTGGCGCTCGAATGGCTGACCGGGCAAGCAGTCGAAGCGATACAAACCGCGGAAGATTCCTGGCCGACGTTGATCGCCGCGCCGGAACTGGCCCGGCATCTTTCCGAACCCGACTGGATTATTTTCGACTGCCGCCATGATCTGGCGGATACCGATGCCGGCGAACGCAGCTATCGCGAAAACCATGTTCCGGGCGCGCGTTTCGCTCATCTCGATCGGAATCTGGCGGGCTTGAAAAGCGGCAGGAACGGCCGTCATCCGCTTCCGCATCCGAAAGACCTGACAGCATGGCTCGGCAGTCAAGGCGTGTCGAACAACTCGCAAGTCGTGGCGTACGACGCCTCCGGTGGAATCTTCGCTGCGCGTTTATGGTGGCTGCTGCGCTGGCTTGGGCACGACAAGGTCGCAGTGCTCGATGGCGGCTGGCAGGCCTGGACGAAGGCGGGATATCCAGTGACGGCCGAACTCCCGGAACTGGCGTCGCGCGCGTTTTACGCATCGGCTGCGCAGGGCGCCGTCGATGTCAATTTCGTCCACAGCCATCTGCAGCAAGCATCCATGCGTCTGCTCGATGCGCGTGCGCCCGATCGCTTCGCCGGCGAGAATGAAACCCTGGACCCGGTAGGCGGCCATATCCCCGGCGCCCTCAATCGCTTTTACAAGAACAATCTGGACGAGCAGGGGCATTTCAAGCGGTCGGACGTTCTCAGACGGGAATTCCAGGCCATCCTTGGTTCGGGCTCACCGAGTCAAATCGTGCACCAGTGCGGTTCGGGCGTGACCGCCTGCCACAATCTGCTCGCCATGGAAATCGCCGGTCTCGCCGGCTCCCGGCTGTATCCGGGCTCGTGGAGCGAGTGGTGCTCGGATCCGCGACGGCCTATGGTTACCGGATAAGCGTAATCGAGCGCTGTAAGCTTAGTCATTCCACGAACTCTGAATCCTGCTAACGCCGAGATTCTGCTTCCGCAGGATTGGCGCCGGATGATAAAAAGCCGGCTGGATCGCCAGCCGGCTTTTTTCCGAGCAGCGAAGCTTAGAACACGCGCACTTCGGGTAACGGAAACCCGTTGAAGTTGCTTGCATACGAACTCGTGTAGGCGCCCGCGTTCGGGATGTAGATAAAGTCGTTTTCCTGCACGTCTTCCGGCAGCATCTGGTCGCGCATCAACACGTCCATCGAATCGCACGTCGGCCCGGCGACGACCCACGGAATTTCGCGGCCGTTGCGATCGGTGCGGATTTCATAAATCAAGCCTTCCTGGGTTTCGATAATGCCGCCGAACACGCCGGCATCCCAGTACATCCAGCGCTTGCCGGCGCGCGTTGCCGTGCCGACGACGCGGCACACGAAATAGGCGGCATCCGATACCAGATAACGGCCCGGCTCGGCCATGACCCGTATTTCCGGCGGCAGATCGCGGATCGCGTCATTCACGACATCGGCGATCGTCTCGATCGACGGAATCGGCTTGACGTGACGCACCGGATAACCGCCGCCGATGTTCAAGAGGCGCGGCTTGAGGCCGGCCAGGCGCATTTGCGCGAACACACGTTTGGCGCTTTCGATGCCGATGCGCCAGTTCTGCGGATTCCGGCATTGCGAGCCGACATGGAAAGTCACGCCCGCGATATCGGCGCCGAGGGCAGCCGCGTTCGCGATAATCTCGGTCACTTCATCGGGATGCGCGCCGAATTTGCCCGATAGCGGCCAGTCGCTGCCGACATTTGGCGTATCGATGCGCAGATACAGTTTGGCGTCGGGCTTGATGCTGTGAATCTTGCGCAATTCCTCGACACTGTCCAGCACGTACCATTCGACGCCGTGGCGCGCGGCGTACTCGACGTACTCGCGCGATTTCATCGGATTGCTGTAATAGATCTCAGCAGGCAGCACACTGAGTCCCAGCAGCAAATCGAGTTCGGCGATCGACGCGATTTCAAACCCGGCGCCCTCTTCGATCAAGGTGCGCAGGACTTGCGGATGCGGATTCGCCTTGACCGCGTAATGCGGGTGGACGCGCGGCATCGCAGCCTTGAAGCGGCGGGTTTTGATGCGGATGATTTCGGTGTCGACCAGCAGGAACGGTCTGGTATAACCTGCTTCGACGGCGCGCCGGACGTGGCTGAAGTCTAGGCTTATTTCGTCCAGGCTGGTTTCGGAAGGGGTGTCGAACAGCTGTTCGGTTTCGAGTTTTTTGTAAACAGCATTGCGCATCTGCATGTCAGCCTCCTGAAAAAGGCACTACGTAACTGGAATGTGGACGTTGACCAAATCGGTGCTGAACACCTCGTATATCTTTCTACTTGCCATGATGCCTCCTGTTGGCTCGGACGCCGGGGAGCGCCTGAGGAGCGAATTATAGGCTGCGTCTCCCCGGAATCAAGCGCTATTTTTGCCCTCAAAAAAGGGCTGTAAAAACGATGTCAGACGCGATTAGACAGGTGCGCGGGAGTGAGTTCGCTGGCGGATTGGAATTGGCCGGCGGCCGAATCAGCGTCAGGCGCTCCCAGCTAAAAAATAGGTTCTCTAGATTTTGGGCAACGTCACGCCTTTCTGCCCCTGATATTTGCCGCCGCGGTCGCGGTAAGAAGTCTCGCACACATCGTCTGGCTGACACTCGATGAAGATCACCTGCGCGACGCCTTCGTTGGCGTAAATCTTCGCGGGCAGCGGCGTCGTGTTGGAAAACTCCAGGGTGACGAATCCCTCCCATTCCGGTTCGAGCGGCGTCACGTTGACGATGATACCGCAGCGCGCGTAGGTCGATTTGCCAAGGCAAATGGTCAGCACGTTGCGCGGGATGCGGAAATATTCGACGGTCCTCGCGAGCGCGAATGAGTTTGGCGGGATGATGCAGAAATCATTTTTTACATCGACGAACGATTTCGAATCG